>CACBVW010000008.1 GCA_902542765.1 uncultured SAR116 cluster alpha proteobacterium
TCCTTCTGAAATAAAAAATTTTATAAACAAACCCCTTACACCTAGTGAATGGTATCATGTTACACAGGAGAAGATAAATAAATTTGCTGATGCAACATCAGATCACCAATGGATACATGTTGATGAAAAGAGAGCAGAACAAGAAATGCCTGAAGGCAAAACAATTGCGCATGGATATTACATGGTCTCTCTTCTTCCAAAATTAGCTGCTCAAAATGCACAAATACAAAACACATCCAAAACCCTTAATTATGGGTCTGACAAAGTGAGATTTATAAACATGGTTAAAGTAGGTTCTCAAGTTAGGTTAAACAGAACAATAATTTCTTGCGAGGAAATGAAAAATGGCGGCTATAGAGTAGTAAATAAATGTGAATTAGAAATTAAAGATGAGATTAAACCTGCTTTTATAGCGGAAACAATATCATTAGTATTCCCATAAATTAAAGGATATAATATGAAAGCTATAGTCTGTAACGATTTTGGTCCAATAAAAAATATTAAGTACATGGATGTGGAAAATCCTGAAATTGATGATGAAAGCATTCTGATTAATGTAAGATCTGTTGGTGTAAATTTTCCTGATGGTCTCCTTGTTCAAGGTAAGTATCAAATGAAACCTGAAACACCTTTTATTCCAGGCATGGAAGTCTCCGGTGAAATAATAGAGCTTGGATCAAAAGTTGTAGATTTAAAAATTGGTGAACGGGTTGCTGGCTTAACAAGACTTAATGGATATGCCGAGAAAGCAGCAGTGAAATTTTCGTCTGTATTTAAAATTCCAGATAGCATGTCATTTGATGATTCTTGCGCTTTATTATGTGCTTATGGAACATCCCATTATGCACTAAAACAGAGAGGTCAATTAAAAAAAGATGAAACTCTAGTTGTATTAGGTGCGTCAGGTTCAACTGGAATTGCAGCCATTCAAATTGGTAAAATAATGGGTGCAAAAGTAATTGCTGTAGCTTCAAATGCTGAAAAACAAAAAATAGCAAAAGATAGTGGAGCAGATCTTGCAATTGGATATGATAATCTAAAAGAAAATTTAAAAGAAATTTCAAATGGCAATGGAATTGATGTTATTTTCGACCCAGTCGGTGGAGACACTTTTGACACAATTGCAAGAACTATGGCCAGAAAAGGTAGATTATTAGTGATCGGATTTGCTTCTGGGTCAATACCAAAATTAGCTGTAAACCTGGCCTTAGTAAAAGAGTTCAGTGTAGTAGGTGTTTTTTGGGGTGCATTTACTAGAGCTGAACCAGATGAATATAAGTTAAACATGATTGAATTATTTGATTGGTACCAAAAAGGATTTTTAAAACCTCTAATAGAAGAAAGTCACCCTTTATCAAAAGCTGCTGCAGTTCTAGAAAAAATTCTTGCTAGAGGTGCAAAAGGAAAAATCATTTTAACGCCATAAAAATCCAATTGTATTTATTTTTGATTCATTAATCTTTTTTAATAAGAAAATTGAATAGATATGAAAGAAAAAATAAAGTTGCACTTACTACAACTATTGACGGTCCTGAAGGCGCATCAATCTCCACAGAGAGAAAAATGCCAAGAATTACAGAAAAAATACCTATTAAGGTTGCAATTAATGCCATCTGTTCTGGAGAATTAGCTAACCTTCTAGAAGTTGCTGCTGGTATTATCAACATTGCTGTTATTAGCAACAATCCTATAATTTGCAATGATACCGCCACTACAATTGTTAAAATTGTGGTTAATAATAAATTAATATAAATAGGATTTATTCCTTCAGCTCTTGCTAAATCTTCGTCAATTGTAACTAAAAGAAGAGAAGACCAATTAAAAGAGACAAGAAAAATTACTAAAATCACGCCAAGATACATCATCCACAAATCATTAGAACTTACTGTCAGAATATCCCCAAACAAAAATGCATGAATATCTATTTTAATTCTATTAAGTGAAATTACAATAATTCCAATGGATAATGCGAGATGAGCTAATACTCCTAAAAGTGTGTCAGTTGACAAAATCTTACTTTGTTGTAGCCACAAAAAAAGGATACCGAATAATAAGCATACAACAATAATACCAAAATTAATTCCTGTTCCTAGCAATATACCTAACCCAACACCGAGTAATGAACTATGGGCAATTGATTCACCATAGTAAGACATTCTACGCCAAACAACAAAGCAGCCCACAAGTCCTGATATTAGAGCTACTGCAATACCTGCAATAATACCTCTTATAATAAATGGATCAGTTATTTTATCTCTCCATCTATTAAATGATTATCTATTTGAGATGTATGATTTGTGTGTTGATAAACAGCCATCATATTCGCCATGTCCTTACCAAACATTGAAATAAATTCTGGGTCTTGAGCAACTTGCTGAGGTTTGCCTGAACAACAAATATGATTAGAGAGGCACAAAACTTTTTTTGTTGAAACCATTACTAAATGGAGATCGTGAGAAACCATTAAAATACTAATATCTCTTTTAGAATAAATTTCTTGAATGAGTTTATAAAAACTCAATTGCCCTGAAATATCTAAATTTTGAGCAGGTTCATCCAAAACAAGTAAATCTGGATTATTCAATAAACTTCTTGCCAACAAAACCCTTTGTATTTCTCCACCCGATAAGACTGAAAGTTGTTTGTCTACTAACTGTCTTATATCAATCTCTGAGACTACTTGTTTGAAAGAAATATCATCATATTTCTTTCTAACAGTAATAAAATTTTTTACCGTCATAGGCATTGTATTGATTACATTTATACTTTGTGGCATGTACCCAATTTTTAATTTGTCTTTTTTCTGAATCTCTCCAAAATTAGGTTTGTAAAAACCCATCAAACATTTTAAGAGCATAGTTTTGCCAGCACCATTAGGGCCTATAATAGTAATAAAATCATTTTTATTAATTTGTATATCGATGTTTTTTAAAATAGATTTATGATGTTTGATGACGCTGACGTTTGAAGCAGAAATTAAGGCATTAATTGTTTTCATTTTTGACTACAATCTAAACAATGTCCTTCAATTTCTAATGTAGTATTACTGATCACAAAATTATTATGAATAGCTGTTTTTGAAATTCTGTCTTTTAAACTGTCGTCACAGCATTCTTGATATATATTACATTTTTTACAAATTAAAAAATAACATTCTTTATGAGCTTTAGGATGAAAGCATCCTACAAAAGAGTTTATGGAATTTAGCTTATGAACAAACCCATTTTCTATTAAAAAATCAATAGCTCTGTAAACTGTTGGTGGATGTGAGGGTTTATTATTTATATTGCTTATTTTATCAAGTATTTCATAAGCTTTTATAGGTTTATTTTTTTTAACAATTATCTCAAAAACTTGTTTTCTGATTTCTGTAAGACCTAATTTATTAGATTTACATATTTCTTCAACTCTGTGTATTGAAGCTTTTAATTCAGATGTTGATTTTGATTTCATACTCATGCCCTACTCTACAATAATAAAGTTGACTTTCAAACAATATAATATATGTTATGTTATAACATTGCAATGATTAATCAAGGATATGAATAATGTTTAAAATTCTAACTATTTTCTCTTTCATAATTTGTTCTAGTTTCAATTTATTTGCCTCTGAAACAAAAGGTGTTGTTACAACTATTCAACCAATAAATTCTCTAGTAAGTGCTGTTATTGGAAATACTGGCAAAACGATTTCATTAATACCAGCTGAAGTATCGCCCCACGAATACAAATTAAAACCTTCTGATACAAAAAAATTACAAAATGCAAATATAATATTTTTTGTCTCAGATCACCTTGAGTCAAGTGTAACTAAAGTATTTGAGAACCTTCCTAAAAACATAAAAATAATCAACTTAATGGAAGATACTGGAATTAAACATTTAGCAATAAGAGATAATGAGGCATGGGAACGTCATGACCACCATCATGGACATGGTGATCACGATGATCATGATAAACATTCAAAGAAACATGACGATCACGACCATGATAAACATGAAAAGAAACATGACGATCATGACCATGACAAACATGAAAAGAAACATGACGATCACGACCACGATAAACATGCGAAAAAACATGATGATCACGACCATGATAAACATGCAAAAAAACATGATGATCACGATGATCATGAAAAAGAAGACGATGTTCACATTTGGTTGAGTCCAGATAACGCAGTGAAGATTATCAAAAAGATAAACAAAGAATTAAGTTTATTTTTCCCAGAAAATTCCAAGACATATAATCAAAATGCCAATCTAATGATTAAGAAAATTAATCAATTAAAAGTGGAATTAAAAAATGAATTATCAGGTATTAAAGATAAACCATATGTAGTGTTTCATGATGCATATCAATATTTTGAAACAAGCTTCGGTTTAAATGCTGTTGGCTCAGTTGCATTAGAAGGAGATATAGCATCTTCACCTAAGCAAATATCTTTTATAAAAGATAAAATTGTTAAATTAAAAGCTTCATGTGTTTTTCAAGAACCTCAGTTTGATAGTAAATTAGTAAAAATTGTTGTTGAGGGTACTAATGCACAAATAGGTACACTAGACCCCCTTGGTGTTAATATAAAAAGTGAAGAAAATTTTTATTTACAATTACTTAAAAACATGGCTAAAAGTCTGAAAGATTGTTTAGGGTAATGATTATAAATGTTAATTTGTGAAGATATATCATTTGATATTGACGGACAAAAATTATTTTCAAACATCAATTTAAATATACAACCACAGAAGGACCTTTTGATAACTGGTCCTTCTGGAGTTGGTAAAACAACCTTACTTAGTATTTTATGCGGTATTCAAAAACCAACCACTGGTAAAATAACTTATAATAGTATTGACCTTTATGATTTACCTGAAAACAAAATAGATGAATTTAGAGGTAAGAATCTTGGTGTGGTTTTTCAAAATTTTAACTTAATTAATACATTCACTGTTAAACAAAACTTAGAAATAGCTGTAAGTGCTATTGACACAAAAAAATCAATTCCATTTTTTAACATTTTGGATAGAGTTGGACTGGCAAACAAATCGCATATAAAAGTTGCAAACTTAAGCATTGGAGAAAAACAAAGACTTGCGGTGGCACGTGCATTTGTTGGAGATCCTAAATGGGTTTTTTGTGATGAACCAACTTCATCATTAGACGATAAAAATGCTAATATTATTGCTAATTTGATAAAAGATGAAAGCTTGCGTTGTAAAGCTTCACTAGTGCTTATAACACATGATAGTCGTATACAAACTTTAATAAAATTCTCTAAAATTTTAAAATTAGGAGATGAGTTATAAATATTTTTTATATATCAATTTTGTATCTAAAATCTAAACCTTTAAACTTTTTGCTAAGTGTGTTTCTAATGATTGTAGGAATTACTATCATAACTGTGTCTATATTGGTTAACCAAGTTACCAAAGATACTTTCAGTAAAAATAATCCAGGTTTAGATGCTGTAGTTGGTGCAAAAGGAAGCCCCCTTCAATTGATATTATCTTCTATTCATCACATAGATATTCCTACTGGAAATATAAGCTATAAAAACGCTAGAAAAATTATTAAACACCCAGCAATTAAAAGTGCAATACCAATTTCATTGGGCGATAATTTTCAAAATTTTAGAATAGTTGGGACTAACAAAAGTTTTTTAAAGTTATATAAAGCAAATCTAATTTCAGGTACCGCCTGGTCACAACCAATGCAAGCCGTGATTGGTTATAATGTGTCTAAAATAACAAAGTTAAAAATTAACAAGTTCTTTGTTGGCTCACACGGCTTAATTGACACCGGGGATGTTCATGCAGAACAACCTTATAAAGTTGTCGGTGTTTTAAAAAAAACCGGAACTATATTAGACAATTTAATTTTAACAAGTTTAGATAGTGTCTGGAACTTACATTCTGTTACAAATAAAGATAAATTAGAGATTACTTCATTACTATTAAAATACAAAAATAAGACTTCATCTTTTTCTTTTCCTCGTTTAATTAACAAAGGTACAAACATGCAAGCTGCCAGTCCTAGTTTTGAAATTTCAAAACTACTTAAACTTACTGGTAATGCTCACAGAATTGTTGATTACTTGAGTGTACTAATAATGATATTATCTTTCTTGGGAATCTTGTTCACTTTATTAAATAACATAAATGAAAGGAAATATGACTTAGCAGTGTTAAGGACACTTGGATTTTCAAGATGGAAATTATTTTCCATTATTTTATCAGAAGGAATGATTATTTCTATTTTAGGTAGCACTATTGGTCTAATATTTGGATATATAGTATATGAAAGCATGTACTATTTTTCTACTGTAGGTAGAAGCTTAGAATTGGGGCAATTAAATTTTTTAAATGACTTATTTTTAATTTGGATAATTGTAAACATAATTGCCTTTATAACGTGCCTTGTTCCATGTATAAAAGTTTATAAGCAGAATATAAGATCTACTTTATTAAATAGTTAAAATTTATATATTTATGACGTAGATTTTATTGAAGGAGAAATTTTTGAATTTGAGATTTCTATTTATAATTGTTTTAACCTTTTTTTGTAATAAAGCATTTGGGTTTGAAAAATTTAACCTTAATGATATTGACCCTTATGAAAATATTATTGTAGAGGATATGTTTGAACCATTAAAGGTCACCGGAGATGCTTTACCATGGCAATTATTTGGTAAGACTAAGGAAGTAGAAGATTGTACAATTGATAAAGATGGTTTTGATTACTGTCTTATCAAACCAATTTATGACGATAAAATTAAAAAGTATAATGGGGAAACTGTAACTATAATGGGATATATGTTTCCATTAGAAGAATCTGAAAAACAAAGAAAGTTTTTAATAGGACCGTACCCATTAAGTTGTCCTTTTCACTACCACGTTGGGCCTTCTCAAGTTATTGAGATAAAATCAGATAATCCAGTTGATTTTTCATTTGATCCAATAACTATCAAGGGCAAACTCAAGATAAAATTCAACGAAGAGACTGGTTCATTCTTTTACCTAGAAACTATAAAGTCTTAACTTATAAAGTATCAGAAACGCCCCATATATTCGTTACCTGACTTGATAAAACTCCACCATTTCCATGAGCAACAGATAATTTAGCATTATCAATCCAACCACCATTTAGTCGTTGACCAACATCATCTCCTGATGCATTTCTTAACTGCCTTAAAGCTTCTAAAGTTACAAAAAGACCGTACATTCCAGGATGGACACATGATAACCCACCACCATTAGTGTTTACTTTTAAGTTTCCAGCAGGTCCTATGTTATTATTTTTTACAAGTTCTCTAGCTTCTCCTTTTTTACAAAAGCCTAAGTCCTCTAGGAACAAAAGAGTATTTATTGTAAATGCGTCATATAATTGAATAGTACTCATATCATTCGGTTTATAACCAGACATAATAAATGCTCTTTTTCCACTTTCAATGGCTGATGTTTGCACCAAATCAGGCATTTCAGAAATCATACGATGGTGATGTTCCATTGCTGCACCAAGAAGATAAATAGGAGTGTTTTTGGTATCTTTTGCCCTATCTGATCTAGTCATTACAATAGCGGCACCTCCATCTGTTACAAGACAACAATCTAATTTTCCAAGAGGATCAACAATAGGCCTCGCAGACAAAACATCATTTATCGTTAATGGACCATCTTGATGAGTATAAGCCCTAGGATTTAATAAAGCCCAATCTCTTGCTGAAACTGCCACATTAGCAAGATCTTCTCGAGTTGCACCAAACTCATTCATGTAACGTTTAGCTGATAAAGCATATGCAGTTACAGGCATTCTTGGCTGATATTGAGCCTCATAGGGCATAGCTTCGGAGATTGTTTTAAACCCACCTGCACTTTTTTGATTAGATCCGTAAGCAACAACAGCTACATTAATCAAACCTGCATCAAGAGCCATTGCAGCGGTTAAAATGTGAGATAAAAAACTTGACCCACCTATTTGCGACCCATCTGCAAATTTTGGTTTTACACCCAAATACTCAGATAATGACATTGCAGCCATAGAATGAAAAGCAGTTGCAGCAAAAACTCCATCTACTTCTTTTAATTTTATTCCTGCATCGTCTAAAGCATCATGAACAGCACTTGCCATTATTTCCATAGCACTCCAACCAGATGCTAATCCACATCCACTCTCTGCTAAACCTACGACAGCAGTTTTACCTCTTAATCTATTTATGTCATTTTGATCCATTAATTTTATCCTTATACAATATCAAAAATTACTGCTGGTTCTCCGTTTAACGAAGAAATTCTAGCTTTAACCTTTTGACCAATTTCAACTTTATCTGGATCTATACCCTCAACTCTTGCCATCATCCTTGGACCTTCTTCTAGTGTAATCAAGGATAAGTTAAAGTCTCCACCCTTTTCAGGTAATCTTCTATTACAAGAAGAACTATACACCTCTCCATTTCCAGAGGCTTCAACCCACTCAAGATCACGCTCACCACTTCCAGGAAATGCTACACGAGGATGAAAGAAAAATTTATTAAGACTTTTACATCTTTGAATCATAAATTTACCCTCCGATAAAAAATTCTTAAATTGCTGTTCTGGTCCTACTGTACCTGCTAAGTTTTCTGCCATTTTATCCTCCGTCTTATTTTTTTATAATTAGTGCATCAAGGGCTATCACTTCAGTTTCACTTACTAGAATTGGATTCATTTCTACTTGATCAACTTTATCTGAATTAGCTGCTATAAAGTTTGATAAATTTATAATTGCATTTAACAATGAATTAATTTCAATAGGTGGCTTTCCCCTTGCGCCATAAAAAATATCTTTACTTTTTAGTGATAAAATCATTTGCTCTGCTTTTTGTTTACTAACAGGAGCTTCTGCAAACACAATATCTTTCATTACTTCTGCATAAATTCCACCGAGTCCAAACATCACAATTGGCCCAAAAACTGGATCAATTTTAGCTCCTAATATACATTCGATATCACCATTTTTCATTGGTGAAATCATTATTCCATCTATATGCGCATTAGGTGCACTATCTTTTACATTTTTGAAAATATCTTGGTAAGATTTTTTTGCTAAATCTAAGTTATCTATGTTCAAAACCACACCACCAATATCAGTCTTATGTTGAATATCCGAAGACACTATTTTCATTACATATTTATCTTTGCCTTCTTTAAAGTAAGAGGATAAGTCTTCAATATCTTTTATAAGAATTGGTTTTAACATTGGTAACCCAGCAGATAAAAGCACTTCACTACAGTCAATTTCGTTTAAATTTTTGTTTGGTATATCAACTTTGTAATTGTCTAAATTAATTTGGTTACTCTTATGTTTTTCATTAAATTTTTCACCAAAAAACATAAGTGCGGACATTGCGACAATTGCTCTCGTAGGATCTTCAAGGCAGGGAAATCCCTCTTTTTCATACATTTTTATATATTCTTCAGATGCTACCATACAGTTTATGAACAGTTTATCTTCATATCCCTTCATAGCTTGTTTTAACGCAGAAAGTAACGGTTTGGACAAAACAGGAGAACCCGCAACTGAAGTCCAAAAACCTATCAATGCATCATAGCCACCTTTGGAGAGCATTAAATCTGTGAATTTAGGTATTAATGTTAAATCATTAAAAAACTGGGCTGTTACATCAACAGGATTCATTGGAGACGCGAAGGGAACAAGTTCTTTTAATTCATCTTGTGCGTCTTTTGGCATTGGGCCTACAATTAGCCCTTCATCTTCAGCTGCGTCTGCCATAATTACCCCACCACCCCCAGAAATAGTAACTAATCCTAAATTTTTTCCAGCTGGGAATATTCTAGGCATTGTTGAATAAGCTACATCTAACATTTCTTCTGTGCTTCTTACTCTATATGCACCATGCGCTCTCAATACTTCGTCGTAAACCTTGTCTTCACCTGCTAAAGAGGCTGTATGAGAGTTAGCAGCTGCCGCTCCCACTTCAGATCTTCCTACCTTCATAAAAATTACTGGTTTCTTTTCAGATCTGGCAGTGTCTAGCGCATCAGTAAATTGTTTACCGTCTTTAACACTTTCTGCATATGCCATGATTGTGTGTACATCTGGATCTTCTGCCATAAGTTTAATGGTCTCTCCAACAGAGAGATCAACCTCATTACCAGTTGTCATCCAATATCTAATTCCAAGTCCTCTTTGATGAGAAACCATATAAATGTGGCTTCCATAAGCTCCTGATTGACTCGCAATAGAAATACCACCTGGTTTAGGAGTTGCTCTATCTATAGTGGAAGTAAAAGTAGGGTAGAAGTTTTTAGCTGAATTAAATAGACCTAAACAATTTGGTCCGATGACTCTGAGACCACTTTCTTTGCTAATTTTTTTTATTTGATTTTGAAGAATCTCACCTTGACCTCCAATTTCAGCAAACCCAGAGGAGAAAATTAATGCTGTTTTAGCCTTTTTAACTACTGCTTCTTGTAAAACTGATACGACAATATTGGAAGGTACTGCGACTAATATGAAGTCTAAATCATCTTTTACATCTAATAAACTTGGATACGCTTTTATACCTTGTACTGTGTCCCTATTAGGATTAATTGGAAAAATACCTCCAGAAAATTTTTGTTCTATCATATGAGCAAGTGGACGCCCTCCAATCCTAGCTTTGTTGTCTGAAGCGCCAACAATAGCAATAGACTTAGGAGACATAATTTCTTGCAATGTAATCATATTGACCTTCTTCAATTTCTTTGTGTTTTGATATATTAACAAAATACAGAATAAATAATTTACTTCTTAAATCAAACTTTATAATTTTAGTTTGATGTTTATTTATAAATTACCAAAAATTTTAATACTCACATGTTTTATTCAGATGATTTCCATGGTTGGGTTTGCTATTTGGCCAATATACTTAATAGACCTTCAAGCACAGTGGAAGTTATCTAATAGCGAAGCAGGTTGGATTAGTGGTTCATTTTATATAGGTTATGTAATCGCCACTCCATTTTTAGTCAGCTTAACTGATACTTTTGATTCAAGGAAACTCTATGCTATTTCATGTTTAATAGGATCAGCAGGACTATTCTTTTTTTCTATTTTTTCAACAAATGCAATTAATGCCTCAATTTTTTGGTCACTTGTTGGGGTTGGACTTGCAGGGACTTATATGCCAGGTCTACAAATACTAAATTCTAGACTAAATCAAATTTCTAGAGAAAAATACGTTGCTGTATATACCTCATTTTTTGGACTTGGAACTGCTTTTTCTTTTTCTCTTTTTGGAATTTTAAAAAATTATAATGTTAGTTGGGAAAATGCTTTTCTTTTAGCTTCAGTTATACTCTTCTTATGTTCTTTTCCTCTTTTATATTTTTCTGGTGATGAAATCGAAGAGCGTCGAAAAAAGAAATATCAGGGAATCATCAAAGTTATTGTTCCTATTTTAAAAACTTTCAAAAATAAAAAAGCATCTCCTTTTATATTAGGATATGGAGGCCATACATATGAATTATTTGGATTTAGAAGTTGGACATTTCCTTGCATCGTCTTTCTTTCAAGTCACTTCAAAGTTTCTGTAAGTGACGCTTTCATTGCGAACAGTATTGCTTTAATGGGTTTTATAGGAATTTTTGCTTCAATATTCGGAGCAAAATATTGTATTGGCAAAGATAGAGCAAGAATAGTTTCCAATATGGGAGTTCTCTGTTTTTTTGGCTCGATATTAACAGCAATCTCTTTTCTATTTAGCTTTTGGTTGGCTCTTTTTATGCTTTTTTTATATAATAGCTTAATAATTTTAGATTCTGGTTCATTAACAACAGGCACAGTTGTCAATGGAGAACCTCATGACAGAGGTGTAAGACTGGCACTGCACTCAATGGTTGGTTTTTTGGGAGGAGCTATTGGTGGACCAGTTGTTGGTTTTGTTTTAGATAATTTTGGAGGACAGTCAAGTCATTTGGCTTGGTTCATGTCTTTTTTATGCTTAGGTTTAGGTTCGCTTCTTTCAGCCTTGACATTTAGATATTACTTTTTCAAATATAAGACATAGTATAAACTTATCACAATTTAGGAGATATGTATGAACACTAAAATTTTACTTAATGAAAGACCTGTTGGAGAACCAACATTAGGGAATTTTAGAACAGTTAAAGAGAACATAGTTTCTCCTAAAGCAGGAGAAGTGCTTTTAAAAACAATTTATATGTCTTTAGATCCCTATATGCGAGGCCGAATGAATGATGCTAAGAGTTACGCAAAACCAGTCGGTATAGGTGAAGTTATGGAGGCTGGTGCTTTAAGTCAAGTTGTGGAAAGTAAATCTGAATTATTTAAAGCTGGTGATTTTGTTGAAGGCAGAACGGGCTGGCAAGACAATCCAACTGTAAACGAAAAAAAATTAAGATTAATTGATCCAAAAATGGCCCCCCTATCAACTTCTATTGGTGTTTTGGGGATGCCAGGGACAACAGCTTACGTAGGTATGCATAATTTTGCCAAACCACAAAATGGAGAAACTTTAGTTGTTTCAGCAGCAAGTGGTGCGGTAGGAGCGACTGTTGGTCAAATTGGTAAAATTTATGGATGTAGAGTTGTAGGAGTTGCAGGTACCGAAGATAAATGTGAGTTTACTAAAACTGAACTTGGTTTCGATGAATGTGTAAATTATAAGGATCCAAATTTTAAAGAAAAACTAAAATCTGCTTGTCCTGATGGTGTAGACATCTATTGGGAGAACGTAGGTGGTATTACTTTCGATACAGTTATGCCTCTCTTAAATGATTATGCCAGGATACCAGTTTGTGGCCTTATTAGTTTATATAATGCTACAAGTCTAAAAGGTGGAGAAAAAGATAGATTGCCCTTATTATTTAGGCAAATACTTACAAAAAGAATGATGATAAAAGGTTTTATTGTTTTTAATCATTATGATCAAAGAGAAGAGTCAATCATAGCTCTTTCAAAATGGATAAATGAAGGCAAGATTAAATATAAAGAAGACTTTGTTGAGGGCTTAGAAAATGCTCCTAATGCTTTCATAGGATTATTAAATGGTAAAAATTTTGGAAAGTTAGTAGTTAAAGTTAATCCCGACCCTACTATGTAGTTATAGATAATTAAATTTTAATTTAAACTATCAAAATTTTTGTTTTGTTTAACTAAATCTTCTAGTAGCTTCGGAGGAGTCCAAAATCTTGGGTCTTCTTCTGAATATTTTTGAATATTTTTCAATATTTTGTCTAATCCAATCATATCTGCATATTTCATTGGACCTCCTCTCCATTTAGGAAATCCATAACCATTAGTAAAAACAACATCGATATCTGAAGGCTTTAGTGCTATTTGTTCACTTAGAATTTTAGTCCCTTCATATACCATTGCAGCAATGTATTTATCTAATATCTCCTTATCATCAAATTTTTTCGGAGTTATTCCGGCTCTTTTTCTTTCTTGTTCACAAATTACTTCTATTTCTGGATTAGGCGTAAGAAAATCTACATTTTCTCCATATAAATAATATCCTTTAGAAGTTTTTTGACCAAACCAACCTCTTTCACATACTCTATCAGGTATTTGCACATATCTATCATCTTTATGTCTGAATGGTGCTTTTCTTTTTCTTGTTGCCCAACCTATATCTCCACCAGCTAAATCAATTACCTGGAAAATTCCCATTGCACAGCCAAAATCTCTTATCACTTTATCAACATGAAATGGGCTTGCTCCATCCTCAACCATATGATACGTACCAACTAAATATTTTGAGAGAATTCTGTTACCTATAAAGCCATCACAAACTCCTGATCTTACTGGTACCTTTCTCATTTTTTTTGCTAAGTTAAAGGCAGTAGAAACAGTATCTTTAGATGTTTTTTCTGCCACTACAACTTCTAAAAGTTTCATAATGTTAGCTGGAGAAAAGAAATGTAAACCAATAACTCTGCTTGGATTATCTACAACTGAAGCAATTTCATTTACATTTAAATAACTAGTATTGGATGCTAAAATACAGTCTTTACTACATATCTGATTTAATTTCACAAAGACTTCTTTTTTAACGTCCATGTTTTCAAATACAGCTTCTATTATCAAATCTCTATCTTTGAGCTCTGAGAAATTTGTTGTAGCAGAAAACATATCCATAGTTTTATTTTGTTGTTCAGTTGTAATTCTATTTAATTTAACGCTTCTATCATAAGTTGAAGTAATTTTTGCCTTGGCTTTTTGAATAGCTTCATCATTTTGTTCAATCATAATCACATCGAAACCTGCATTCATAGCGGCCATAGAAATTCCAGTACCCATTGTACCACCACCAATTATGCCAATTTTATTTAGTTCTATTGGTTTGCCTTCTTTTAATTCTGGTATTTTTGTATTAGCTCTTTCAGCAAAAAAAGAGTGTATTAAACCTTGTCTTTGGGGACTTTCAATACATTCTTCAAATAATTTTCTTTCATTTGAAATAGCTTCAGGAAAATCTAATTTTAGACCCTCTTCTACAGATCTAATAATTGCATGAGGTGAAAATAAATTTTTGTATTTTTTGGATGCTGTATCTTTAAATTTTAAAATAATTTCGTTTGTTTCTTTTATATCACTAATTTTATTTTGTATTTGAGAAGTAGGTCTTGGTCTAAAACCTTCTTTCACTAACTTTTTGGCATACTCAATACCATTATCTATAGTATTGTTATTTTCAGCAATTTCATCAATTATACCTGACGATAAAGCTTCTTTAGCTGGAACATGCTTGCCAGTAAGCATCATATCTAAAGCCATATCAACACCACATAATCTCGGAAGTCTTTGTGTTCCACCAGCACCAGGCAGAATTCCAAGTAAAACTTCAGGTAATCCAACTTTGGTATTAGGAGCTGCTATTCTGTAATGTGCTGACATTGCAACTTCTAATCCACCACCAAGTGGAGTTCCGTGTAATGATGCAACAACTATTTTGTTAAGACTTTCAATTTTATCACAAATCTTTCCTAATATTGGAGCGTCTACTTTTTTACCAAACTCTTTTATATCAGCACCAGCAAGGAAAGTTCTTTCAGGAGCCGTAATAACAATTGCTTTAATTTTTTCATTTAAAGATAGATTTTCAATAGTCTCTAACAGCCCAACTCTGACTGCAGCGCTTATTGCATTAACTGGTGGATTAGAAATTTCTATAAGTGCTATTTCTTCTATTATTTTATGTTTAACTACTAACATTTTTTCCTCTAAATAAGTTTACTTTTTGCCTCAATATACTCGTTATTAATTCTCTTCACCAACTCACCTGCAGGCATAATACTTTTCACTGCGGAAATACCCTGACCAGAGCCCCAAATTTCTTTCCAACTTTTTGGCTTTGAGGTGCCAGAGCTAAAATTCATTTTACTTGAATCACTTACTTCAAGATTGTCAGGGTCAAGTCCCTGAGCTACAATAGAACCTTTTAAATAGTTTCCATGCACTCCAGTGAATAAGTTTGTATAAACTATGTCATCAGCAGAAGACTTAGTAATCATTTCTTTATATCTTTGATCTGCATTGGCCTCATTGGTTGCAATGAATGCAGAGCCAATATACGCTAAGTCAGCACCCATTGCCTGAGCGGCGAGAACTGCTCCGCCATTAGCAATTGAACCTGATAGTAAAAGAGGTCCAGAAAACCATTCACGAATTTCTTGAATTAATGCAAAGGGTGAAAGTGTGCCAGCGTGGCCTCCTGCTCCTGCGGCCACTGCCACTAATCCATCAGCTCCTTTGTCAATTGCTTTTTTTGCAAAAAAATTATTAATAATATCGTGCAAGACAATTCCTTTAGCCTGGTGTGCAACTTCATTCACTTCAGGTCTTGCTCCTAGCGATGTTATCCAAACAGGCGCCCCCCATTTTGCACAAATGTCAATATCTTTTTCTAATCTAACATTTGATTTATGAACTATGTGATTCACAGCATAGGGAGCCGCCGGGCTGTCAGGATTTTCTTGATTATGTTTATCTAATTCTTCATTTATTTTTTTTAACCATATCTCAAGCATGTTAGGCTCACCCTCACCTTCTCTGGCATTTAAACAAGGAAAAGAACCAATTATGCCCGCTTTACATTGAGCTATAACTAAATCTGGATTAGATATTATAAATAATGGAGATCCTATTACAGGTATTTTTAATTTATCTAAGGGTGAAATCAGTGACAAATCTGTCTCCTTTTTAACATAATTACAATTGAATAATTATTTAACACGCTAACAATGATTACATCAATTATTTTAATTACATAATTATAAATTTTTATATAATGTTATTATATTAATTTTAATTTGGAGCGATTGAATGTTTTTAAATGAAACTGATTTAGAAAAATTTGATAAAGATGGTTATTTATTCTTTCCTAAACTATTTAATTCTGATGAAGCCGCATTGTTAAAAGAAGAAGCTGAAAAAGTATATTTAGAAGATAGAAAAGAAGTTTGGAAAGAAAGTACAGGAGTTGCTAGAACAGCTTTTGCTGCACACACTTATAACGAAGCTTTTAAAAGGTTAGCTGCTCATCCAAGGTTGATTAATCCAGTATCACAAATATTAGATGGTGATGTTTATATGCATCAATTCAAATTAAATGCTAAGGCCGCATTTGACGGAGCTGTTTGGCAATGGCACCAAGACTATGGAACTTGGAAAAGAGATGACGGGATGCCAGAGCCAAGAGCTATGAACATTGCCGTATTTCTTGATGATGTAACTGCAGCGAATGGACCATTACTTTTTATACCAGGAAGTCACAAAACAGGAGTAATTGACGCAGGTCACGATTTAGAAACAACAAGTTATCCACTTTGGACTTTAGATAATGAAAAAGTTTTAGAGTTGGCTGAAAGAGGTGGATGTGTAGCTCCTACAGGACCAGCCGGAAGTATGTTAATGTTTTCTTCTTTGCTTGTTCACGCTAGTCCTCCAAATATTTCTCCATTTGGGCGAAGTATTGTCTACCTTTCTTTATGTCATGTGGATAATCATATCCAAAAGTTTAATCGTGAAGAATGGATTGCACACAGAGATTTTACACCAATTACAAAACTCAATGATAATTGCCTTAACGAGCTAGTAAATATTAGTGTTAGTGCAGCCGAATAATTTATATTTTTTTGAAAGAGGGAAACTTTTTTGATTTCAATTGAGTCAGTTTCAAATTTTAGAGACGTGTCTATTGGCTCTAGAATGAAAAAGAATTTGTTATTTAGATGTGCTAAACTTAGTACATTAAATATAAAAGATATTAAAATTTTAGAGAATTTAAACCTCTTTGCCATAATTGATTTTCGTGATCCTAAAGAAGTAAAAATGGCACCAGATAATCTATCTCCTAAACTTTTAGAAAAGTATATTAACCTTCCAATTTCAGCTAGCACTCTTAGTAGAATGGTTTCTCAAAAGCAAATTAGTGGAGACAATATTAAATCTTATGAAGAAGTGATGGAAGAAAGTTATCGGATGTATATTAATAACCATAAAAAAGTTTGGACAAAATTTTTTGAAATACTGCTTAGATCAAATAATCGTCCAATTATTTTTCATTGCTCAGCTGGCAAGGATAGAACTGGCATAGCCAGTTTTATGATACAGAATATTTTCAATAATCATATTGATAAGATTTTTGAAAATTATCTTATTTCAAATGATTTATTAACTATTAAAGCAGCCACAGCGGAACAAAAGACTAACTCTTCAAAACAGGACACTCAAGTTACAAAAAATATGTTGAGCACTTTAGGCAAGGTTCAGACATCTTATTTAAATGCGGCGATAGATGAAATAGAAAAAAAATACAGTTCATTGGAAAATTATTTTATTTCTCAGCTAGGGCTTAAACATAATGACATCCAAAAAATAAAGCAAATATTTGGGAATTAATAAAAATATGTTTTTGCAAAATCTTATTTCACAAAGAATTGATAATAATAAACCTGTAAAAGTTGCTTTAATTGGAGCTGGAAAATTTGGCTCTATGTTTTTAAGTCAAGTACCAACCACACCTGGTTTAGAAGTTGTAATAATTGCAGATCTAATTCCAGAAAGCGCTAAAAAAGCTTGTAAAAATGTTGGTTGGAAAGATGATCTTATTTCTAACACCGAATTTGTTGAATCAGGAATTAAAGCAATAACAAAATCTGAGGTAGAGGTCGTTGTTGAAGCGACTGGACATCCTTCAGCTGGAATTTTACATGCTCGAGAAGCTTTTCGATATGGTAAACATATCGTAATGGTTAATGTTGAAGCAGATGTTTTGGCTGGTGCTTCTTTATCCAAAGAAGCTAAATCAGCTGGTGTTGTTTATTCTATGGCTTATGGAGACCAGCCTGCCCTTACAGCTGAAATTGTTGACTGGGCTAGGTCTAGTGGCTTTTATGTAACTGCTGCTGGCAAAGGTACTAAATATCTTCCTGAATATCATAAATCAACCCCAGAAACAGTTTGGAATTATTATGGATTAACAGAAAAAGATGCAAATGAAGCTGGCATGAACCCTAAAATGTTTAACTCATTTCTTGATGGAACAAAATCTAGTCTTGAAATGGCAGCTATTGCTAACGCTTGCAACCTAAGAGTACCCTCTAATGGATTACTTTTTCCTCCGTGTGGTATGGATGATCTAGCAGAGGTTCTTAAACCAAAAAACAATGGTGGTGTTTTAGAACATGATGGACAAGTTGAGGTAGTATCATCTCTTGATAGAGATGGTAAAGATGTATTTAAAGATTTAAGATGGGGAGTTTACGCTGTGCTTAAGGCACCTAATGATTATGCAGCCTCATGTTTTAAACAATATGGTATGAACACTGATAGTACTGGACAATTTTCTGCTATGTACAAACCATTTCATTTAATCGGTATGGAACTAAATATTTCAATCTTTAGTGCAGCTCTATTAAATCAATCTACCGGGCAAACACAAACTTTTTCAGGTGATGTAGTTGCTACCTCAAAAAGAGCACTAAAAAAAGGTGAAATTTTAGATGGAGAGGGTGGAGCTACTGTATGGGGTAAATTGATACCAGTAAAAGATTCTCTTTCAAATGAAACTCTGCCAATAGGTCTTGCTCATGGAATAAAACTTAATAAAGATATTAAAGAAGATCAAATTATAACTTGGAAAGATGTAGATTATTCATCTGATGATCCTACTGTTTCATTTAGAAGATCAATGGAAAAAAACTTTAGATCTTCACTGGACTAACTGGTCCTTTATCTAATCTCCAAACAAAACCTGATTTTCCTTCTTTAGGAAAAAAGTTTTTAACTAGAGGATCATGTCCTGGGATTACCATATCATTACTGGTTGCCAGACTTTTAATTAAATTAAAGCCATTAAGCATGTCTTCTAAATCAACAACAATAGGAAACGGTTTACCCATAAGAAAGTTTTCATAGAAATGTGTGGCATCTGATGCCAAACATAAATAACCATTTTCTGTTTTTACTCTTACAGACTGCAAGCCTCTAGAATGACCTCCTACTAAATGAACAGTTACTCCACCTTTGATTGATCCAATACCATTATAAAAGATAACCCTGCCAGAATATAAATTTTTAACCATCTCACATACATGTTCGCCTGTAAAAGGCATTTTAATAGTTTCATGACACATACAGGGACCAGTCGCGTATGCCATCTCACTTTCTTGAAGATGAAATTTTGCATTAGGAAAATCCTTTAATCCTCCTGCATGATCATAATGAAGATGAGTTATAATCACGTCAGTAACATCACTAGCTTCAACGTTAATAGCTTTTAGAGCCTCAGATGGAGCTCTTTGTATAGGCCTATCTCTTCTTTTAGCTTCGTCGTAATCATATCCTGTGTCTACAACAATAATATCCTTATCTGATTTCAAAACCCAAATAAAATAATCAATGGTGTGAGCTTGATTAGAATGATCGTCAAAAATGAAGCTGTCACCACGAGTTCTATCTGCTCTTTCAGCATATTTTAAAGCATAAACTTCCCAATTTTTTTCTATTGCAGTATCCAAGAGATTTCCTTATTTAATCGTCACTGACTTCTTCTAATCTGTCAGTTGCAGGAGCAGGTGTAGGACTGATATTGGATATTAATTTGTAAGTTTCATTATCTAATGAAATTTTAACTGAATCTAGGGAAGGTTTTAATTGTTTTAGATTTCTGGCACTTATTATTGGGGCAGTTACCGCATCATTCTTTAAAACCCAAGCAACTGCTAAAGAAATAGGATCATAATTTAAATCATTCGCTAAATTTTTTAGAGAATGTGCTGCTTTGTACATCCAATCTTGTCCATATCTAATTTTATATTTTTCATTTTCATGAAGTCTTCCAGATGTATTTTTACTTGATGTAATTGATGCGTCATATTTGCCTGTAAGAAGTCCCCCTCCTAAAGGACTATAACTTATTACACCAATATCTTCTGATATTGCCATAGGAAGAATTTCTACTTCGGCTTGTCTTTTAACAATATTATACATGGGTTGCAGAATATCTACTGATGGAAAATTATATTTTTGAGCAATCAAATTTGCTTTCAAAACTTGCCAAGCAGCAAAATTAGAAACACCTAGTTGAAAAAATTTTTTTTCTTCTTTTAATTTTTTAAGTGTTTCAAATGTTTCTTCTAATGGCACATTATCATCCCAATGATGTAAGAAGAAAATATCTACGTAATCCTGATTTAGTCTTTTAAGACTTTGCTCTAGTTGTGATCTAATATTTTCTCCACTTGAACCTCCAACTGAACCTGCTTTTGTAATTAGAATAATTTTTTCACGTTCTTCTCTAATTAAATTTCCAAGAATTTTTTCAGATTTACCTCCAGTATAAACAAATGCAGTATCAAAAAAATTAATACTATTTTCTCGACATGCCTCATACATTTCTTGGCTGTCGCGTTCATCTGCCCCGTCTCCAAACTGCATTGTTCCAAAACATAATGATGAGTTTTCTATTTCATTAGGGCCATATTGTCTGATTATTTTCATTTAAAAATCCTTTAAAAATTTTTATTTAAAATTATCCATCCAAGCAATTCCTTCATCAGTCGTGGTTCTTGGCTTATATTCTGCTCCAATCAGCCCTTTGTAACCTATTTTATAAATTTCTGGAATAATGTAAGAAAAATCTAATTCACCTTTGTCTGGTTCAGATCTACCTTTTACTGAAGCTATCTGCACATGACCAATGAAAGGTAAATTATCTGCAAATCTATTTATGACATTACCTTGATTGATTTGAACATGATAAAAATCAAACATAATTTTTATACTATCAGAACCTACAAGCTCACATATCTCCTTAGCCTGTTCCACTCTTGTTAAAAAATATCCTGGATTATCATTTAGGTTTAGAGGTTCAATGACTAAACCAATATTACTTTCTTTGACCAATTCTTTTGCAAATTTTAAATTATCAATAAAAGTCACAAGAGATTTTGTTGATAAATCTGTGACGCCTGCCATTGCATGAATGTTTTTTGATTTAATTACTTTTGCATACTCAAATGCTTGTAATAATGCGTCTCTTGCCTCAGACACCCTTGAAGGGACAGCTAATAGACCATTATCACCTTTTTCAATATTACCTTTAATTGTATTAATACCCATAACAGGTAAGTTTACATCATCCAATGCTTTTTTAATTTCTCGAGAATCATATTGATAAGGATACTGAAACTCTACTGCATCAAACCCTTTATCTTTAGCTTTATATATAGCGTCGATTTGAGACATTTCTGTCCATAAAAGACCTAAATTAGCCGAAAATTTATACATTGTCCTAATCCCATTCTATGTTAAATTTAGACACTATTTTATCTATTTGAGATGTTTTTAATTCTATTGCATCTGACCCTCTTAATATAAGAGCTAGTTTAGCAGTAGCTTCTAATTCTTCAACAGCATTAACCGCTGCTTCCAAATCTTTACCAGAAACAACAGGACCATGATTAGCAAGAAGAACAGCAGATCTTTTTCCAGCAAGACCTTTAATTGCATCACCCATTGCAGGATCTCCTGGCACAAAAAAAGGAAGTAATTTTACCTTTCCTAATAACATAACGGAGTAAGGTGTATATGAGGGTAAAACATTGTCTTCATTAATTCCAGGCATCATTGATAAAGCGACTGAATACGTAGAATGAAGGTGTACTACTGCGCCAGATTTCATGCCTCTTGTTTCATAAAAAGCCTGATGAAGTGACAACTCTTTAGTAGGTGTTGTAGAGCCAGTAATTTCACCAGATTTTGAAACTTTTACTATTTGCTTAGGATCCAATCTTCCAAAAGAGGATCCAGACGGAGTTACTAATATATTATTATCATCCAAACGTACTGAAATATTTCCCGTTGAACCATGTGTTAATCCTCTATCAAAGATAGAAGTTGCTAATAAACATATTTGCTCTCTTAATTTATTTTCATTCATTTTTTACTCAATACGTATATCTTAATTTAGTAACCAAATATCTGATAAAATCCACCGATAGGTGCACCTATAGCAATATGACTTCCAACTGCTAAAGAACAAGCCATAAGTGGTGACGGTGTCTTTGTTCCTAATAAACCTTTACCTAAAGCTGGCATAAAAAAAAACCAAGGAACAATTACACTTATCAAACCAAAAATAATGCCATTCATAAAAGATGCACTACATATTTCATATTCTAATAAAATAAAAAAAAATACTGAATACATAATTGCAACGGAATAATGAACCATCCAGCCAATTATTAATTCATTTTTAATTTGATCTTCTTCATCGATAGTAGGATTATAAATTTTTCCTCTAAACATTACTAATAAAAACCATCTTCCAACCACACCCCAATCAGAAGGATTTATATCATATAATAATTTAAGTAGCCTCTGCCACATATCCATTGCAAGACAAGATACAATTCCAATAATGACTATGTGAAATATTTCCATCAAACTTCCTCTATTTTTAAAATTTTTCTAGCATTGGATAGTTGAACGATATAAAACACTATAAGTGTTTATACGAAATATATCTATTGTTAATATATTCTTATAACTCAACCAAATCAAATACAGGGGGTGTTTATGGCTAATTTTAATGGACAAACTGCAGTTATTACTGGTGGAGCTCAAGGGATTGGACTAGCAACTGCAAAAAAATTTATTAATGATGGTTGTGAAGTTATGATTTGGGATATTGATAAAAAGTTGGGTATGGACGCTGCAAAAGAACTTAATTGCCATTTTTTAGAAGTTGATCAAACTGATAATAAAGTTGTAGAACAAGCTACGGCTGAAACAATTAACCAGCTAAAAAAAATTGACATATTAGTATGTAGTGCAGGTATAGCAGGTCCGACCTTTTCAACATGGGATTATCCAGTTGAAGAGTGGTCAAAAGTTTTCAACGTAAATGTTAATGGTGTGTTTTATTGCAACAAATATGTTGTTAAAACTATGCGAGAAAACGGATATGGTAGGATTATTAATATAGCATCTATTGCCGGAAAAGAAGGCAACCCTAATGCTCCTGCTTACTCAGCATCAAAGGCTGCTGTTATTGGATTAACTAAATCTCTTGGAAAAGAAACGGCTGATCAAGATATTGCAGTTAATTGTATTACTCCTGCAACGGCAAAAACAAGAATACTTGATCAAGTATCACAAGAATTTATTGATTACATGCTGTCTAAAATACCAAGAAAAAGATTCGTAACGGTTGATGAGATTGCTTCTTTAATTACTTTCTTAGGAAGTAGGGAGAATAGTTTTACTACAGCTGGTGTTTTTGACATATCAGGAGGTAGAGCTACATATTAGTGGTGAGGATTTTAAGGAGATCCTCTGCACCTAATTTAAACTAATCACTAGGGAGGAATGTATTAGTTTGAGTACAATTAAACGGGGGAGTTTATTGAACTTTTAATTCTTATATGACGAATCGTTGAATAAGTCGTGATATATTTTGTTAATCAAAAAACAAAGAATATATTTGCCAAAAATTTGAGCATAAAAAATTAGCCAAATTAGTAGGTGATTAATATTTGATCATTTTATATCTCTGAATTTAATTCCATGAAAGCGGAAAGGACAACAACTGCAAACAAAGCCAGGCCCATTCCCCTATTTACCCAAATTTGTTTATTAACACCTAATGACCATTTCTTTAGACTTATTCCTAACCAAAGCCATAATAAATGTATTGGTATCCAAATAGAATTAACAATAATAAATTTTACAATAATTTCAGTATTGAATGATGCCAGTCCAAGAGATAAAACTACAAACAAGTGACCTTGCACAACATAAGCTTTAGGATTAACAAATTGTAAAAAAATACCTTCATACAATCTAGGTACTTTCAAACTCTGCTTAAACCCAGTTTTGTTGTCAGACGTAGCTATTCGCCAAGATAGAAAAGATAAATAAGATAAAGAAAGAAGCAAGAAAGTAATTTCAACACCATCAATCTCAAACAAAAATTGTTTGAAGCCTAAAACTACTAATAGTGCAACTCCATTAGTTCCAAAAAATAAACCAATGAGATACATCATACCAACTTTCCAACCAAAGCCTGCACCAACACCAGCTAATGATAATACACCTGGGCCAGGAGTAACCATCATTAAAAAACTAATAATTATGTATGTAATCATCTGAACTTGTAGAAGATTCTCTACACCTTGAACTTAATGAAAAATAACCTGTTAACCATACTATGAATGATGTTAATGCAATATTATAGGAAAAGTTTTCCTGGGTTCATTATTTTATGAGGATCAAAAGCTTCTTTTACACTTTTCATTACATTTACAGCATTACCTAACTCTTTAAGCATATATTTTCTTTTACCTTGGCCAACTCCATGTTCACCTGTGCATGTGCCATCCATTCTTATAGCTCTCTCAGATATTCTTACTAAAAATTCATCTAACTTATCTAACTCATTTTTGTTATTTTTATCAATTAAGAGTGCAACGTGAAAATTTCCATCTCCTGCGTGACTTACTATTGGACCTATTAATTCATTTTGTTCCATATCCTCAATAGTTTCTGTGATGCAATCCGATAATTTTGAAATAGGCACGCAGACATCCGTAGAATAAAGTTCTGCCTCTGGCCTTACAGCTCTACATGACCAATACGCATCATGTCTTGCTTTCCATAATTTATTTCTGTCCTCATTGTTGGAAGTCCATTCAAAATCTTTACCTCCAAAATCAGATGATATCTCTCCAAATAACTCCGACTGTTCATCAACAGATGACTGACTTCCATGAAATTCTACCAACAACAATGGAGCTTCAGGAAGATTTGTTTTGGAATAATTATTAACAGCCTTTACCTGTGCTGTATCCATAAATTCTATTCTAGCAACCGGGATACCAGCTTGAATAGTCATAATAACCGCATCAGTTGCATTTTTTACTGTTGGGAAACTTACTCTTCCACCAGCTATAACTTCTGGGATACCATAGAGTTTGAGAGTAATTTCTGTCGTTATACCCAAAGTCCCTTCAGAACCAACCATTAGCCTTGTTAAGTCATATCCGGCAGAACTTTTCCTTGCCTTATTTGCTGTTTTAATTATCTGACCGTCTGGTGTAACAACTTCCAAAGCTATGACATTGTCTTTCATTGTACCATAATGAACCGCATTTGTTCCTGAGGCTCGTGTAGCAGTCATTCCACCTATTGAGGCATTTGCCCCTGGATCAATTGGAAAAAATAAACCTGTGTCTCTCAGGTATGTGTTAAGCTGCTCTCTTGTTACACCTGGTTGAACAACAACTAGAAGGTCATCTTGATATACCTTCAATATTTTGTTCATATTATTCATATCAATAGAAATTCCTCCAAAAGGTGCATTGAGATGCCCTTCGAAGGAAGAACCAACTCCAAATGGTATAATTGGACACTTATATCCTTTACAAATATTTACAACTTTTTGAACATCCTCTTTTGTCTCAACAAATACAACACCATCTGGTAATTCAGATTCGTGTATTGTCATTGTATGAGTGTGTTGTTCTAAAATACTCTGGCTATCCGAAAATTGCTGTCCAAATTCTTCTTTTAACTTTTTTACACATAACTTGATACTTACAGGATCATAATTATCTGAAGACCAAATTGAAGTATTACCATCCATATTTAATGCCTCTAAAATATTCGATTTTATTTCTACAAAATTTTTCCAGGATTCATAATACCTTTGGGGTCTAATTCTTCCTTAATTAATTTCATAAAATTTACCGCAGAACCTAGCTCCTCAAGTAGATACTGTTTTTTACCCTGCCCTACACCATGTTCACCAGTACATGTACCATCCATACTAATTGCTCTATGAGCTAGTCTTTCTAAGAAACCATTCGCAACATCAATTTCACTCTGGTCTTTGGGATCAATCATAAGTTGAACATGAAAATTGCCGTCTCCAACATGACCAACAATAGGACCAAATAATTTATTTTTCTCCATATCTTCAATGGTTTCTGTAATGCATTCCGAGAGTCTTGAAATAGGTACACACACGTCTGTTGCGATATAATCTGCCTCTGGTCTACATGCTTTTACAGCATAATAAACATCATGCCTAGCTTTCCATAATTTATTTCTTTCTTCAATATTAGCGTTCCACTCAAAATTTTTCCCTCCAAAATCTTTAGAAATCTCGTTAAATAATTCTGACTGCTCTTTTACAGAAGATTTGCTTCCATGAAACTCTAAAAGCAACAAGGGTGATTCTGGTAAACTCAATTTAGAATAATTATTAACTGCTTTAACTTGTGCAATGTCTAATAGTTCAATTCTAGCTACTGGGATACCAGCTTGTATCGTCATTATAACTGCATCAGTTGCATCTTTAACAGAGGGAAACGTGCACCTGCCAGCTCCAATTTCCTCAGGTATACCATAAAGTTTAAGAGTAATTTCAGTAATTACACCCAAAGTTCCTTCAGAACCAACAATTAATCTTGTTAAATCATATCCAGCTGAACTTTTTCTTGCTCTACTGGCAGTTTTTATTATCTCACCATTTGGCATAACAACTTCAAGAGATAAAACATTGTCTTTCATTGTACCATAACGAACTGCATTTGTTCCAGAAGCTCGTGTAGATGTCATTCCACCAATTGAAGCATTCGCGCCAGGATCAATAGGAAAAAATAAACCTGTATCTCTTAGATATGTATTAAGTTGTTCTCTTGTTACACCAGGTTGTACTACAACAGTAGAATCTTCAGGGTGAACTTCTATAATATTGTTGAGATTATTCATATCTATTGAGATCCCACCAAAATTGGCATTTAGGTGCCCCTCCAGAGAAGAACCTGCACCAAAGGGGATAATTGGGCAACCATGTTCGTGACAAATTTTTACAGTTTTTTGAACATCTTCCTTACTATATGCAAAAACAACACCATCAGGTAGTTCGGGTGTATGAACTGTAGTTGTGCTAGTATGTTGTTCACGAACGGATTTAGATATTGAAAATTGTTGACCAAATTCTTTTTTCAATGCCTCTACAGCTTTTTCAACATTATAATCAAATTTATTATAAAATGAGTTGTTGTTAATATCTAAGATTGTCACCAATAAACCTCATATTTTCCTAAGTTACTCTACTATAAATATATTTTAAAATAAAGATTGAGTAAATTATTACATTTTAATAATTATAGTAACCATAAAATTTATATCTTAAGGATACTTATGAAATGCAGAAGAAAGCTATCTTTTTAGGGGAATGCATGATTGAGCTAAACGGTGATATATCCTCTTTAGGAAATTCAAATTCACTGATGGAGGTTAATTTTGGAGGTGATACTTATAACTCTGCAGTTTATTTTTCACGATTAACAAATAAGGAAACCAATACTTTTTACTGTACAGCTCTTTCAAAAGATAGTTTTTCTAAGAAAATGATGGAGAGATTCAAAATTGAAAAACTTAACTGTGATCTTATTAGGACAGATGGAAAAAATCCGCCAGGATTATATTCTATTGAAATCAATGAAAAAGGAGAACGAAGTTTTTCTTATTGGAGAGATCAATCTCCAACTAAAAATATTTTTTTAGGATTAAAAGGAAAGCATCTTTTAGATAATATAAGCAATTCAGATATTTTTTATTACTCTGGTATTTCTGCTGGCATACTTGATGAAAATCAAAAAAAACAACTAATTAAGGTTGGAGCTACAGCTAATGTTTGTGCTTTTGATTTTAATTTTAGACATCAACTACATCATGACAAAAATAGATCGCAATCACTATTTATAGAAATTAATAATTATGTAAATATTAATTTTGTCTCTTATGATGATGTTAAAAATCTATTTAAGATTAGAAAACCAAATGAAATTTTTAATCTATTAAATAATGAAAAAAATCTGATTTTATTGAGATATAAAAATTCAATCATATTTAAAAACCTTGATCAAGATATAAAAACCATTACTGTTCCGCATGGTGAGGTTGTAGATACAACTGCTGCAGGAGATGCTTTCAACGGCTCATTCTTGGCATTGATGAACAGTGGTAAAAATACTAGTATTGAAGAAATTATATTAAAATCTCATGCTGTCACCAGAGAAGTTATCAAATATAAAGGGGCGATTATCAAAAAAAATCAGATGCCTAAATTAAGTATATAAGGGATATTTTGAATGAAAAAAAACTTACTAATAATGACCGAAATGCCAGAATATTTTGTTTCGCTTGCTGATCAAAACTTTAACACACATAAGTTATGGAAACAAAAAGATGAAGATAATTATTTATTTGAAGTTAGAGAAGATATTGACGCAATTGCAGTCATGGGAGGTTATAAAATTACCCCTGATTTAATGAAAAGTATGCCTAATCTAAAAATTATAGCCTGTTATGGTGTAGGGTATGATGCTATTGATGTTAATTTTGCTAAAAGTTTAGCAATAAAAGTTACCAATACACCAGATGTTCTTAATGATGAAGTAGCTGATACAGCTATTGCATTAATGCTATGTGTTTACAAAAAAATTGTTGAAGCTGATAGTTTTACTAGAAACAACAAATGGATTGAGGGTGATTTTCCCCTAACTAAAAAGTTTACAGGAACTAAGCTAGGTATAGTTGGAATGGGAAGAATTGGTAAAGCTATAGCTAAAAGGGCAGAAGCGTTTAATTGTGAAATTTCGTATCATTCAAGAAATAAAAAAGATGTTAAGTATAGATTTTACAGCGATTTGAAAGAATTAGCAAAAGACGTTGATACACTTTGTATAATTACACCTGGAGGAAAAGAAACAGAAAAGTTAATTAATAAAGATGTTCTAAATAATCTTGGAGAAAATGGCGTACTTATCAATGTAGCTAGGGGTTCGGTTATCGATCAAGATGAATTAATACATTTTCTAGAAAATAATTTGATATTGGCTGCCGGATTAGACGTTTATACAAATGAACCAAATATCCCTGAAAAATTAATGAAACTGCAAAATACAGTTTTGTTACCTCATATTGCGTCTGGCACAGTTGAGACAAGAAATGCAATGGGTCAGCTTGTATTTGATAACATAATAAATTACTTCGAAGGAAAATCTCTAATTTCAGAAGTAAATTAGGGAGATATTTAATACTTAGTTAATTCGATTCCTGCATTACGAGCATAAATTTTAGCTACAGCAGCATCATCTTCGTGCCCCAAACCAATACCAGCAGCTGCAAGAAATTGTTGCATTGCTGTTGCAGTTAAAGGTGCAGAAAAATTTGATTTTTTTGCTATATCCAGAACAATCCCTAGATCTTTTGGCCATATATTTATCGATGATTTTGGTGAATAATCATCATTTATAATATGTGGAGCTCTATTTTCAAGCATCCAGGATGTTCCGGCACATTCAGAGATAACCTCTAAAAATTTCTTAGGGTCTATGCCTTGAGTTATTCCAAATGTTATTGCTTCTGCCATTGCTGAAATATGAATACCTGCGAGCATTTGATTAACTGCCTTCATTGCAGACCCAGCTCCGACAGATTGGCCAAATTTAAAAACCTTTTCAGAGGTTGAATCTAAGAGTGGCTTGGCTTTTTGCAGAGCTTTTTGACTTCCAGAAATCATATAAGATAATTTGCCTTCTAATGATTTTTTTGATCCACCAGAGATAGGTGCATCTAGATATAAAAGTCCTTTTTTAGCACACTTGTTATCCATTTCTTTTGCAAAATCTGGAGAAACAGTAGTGCATACCATTATCAATGTGTTATTTTTTAATTTATTGGAAATCCCATCCTCACCAAAAATAATCTCACTAGTTTGCTTTTCATTTAAGACAACTATTACTACTGCTTCTAATTGGTCGTATGGAACCTTACCTTCAAAACCTCCATCTTGAAAAAATTTGTTTTGTTGGTCTGTGTTTTTATCTTGACCATAAACTTTATACCCTGCGCGCATGAGCGATTTTGCTATCCCATAACCCATTGAGCCTAGACCAATTACTAGAATATTTTTATTTTCTGTCATTATTTTAATGATTATCCCTTGGTAATTTTTTTCTTACCTTCTGAAATTTGACAGCATTCTCTAATACAGCTCCGTCAGAAAGTTCACCTACTAAATTTCTTTGAATTTCTTGCCAAGGAGTTTGACTTTCAGGATAAGACGGAACACCATCTTTTCTCCTGAGCTTAATCTCTTCATCACTTACAAGCATGTTAGCTGTATAATTATTCAAATCAATTACGACAGTGTCACCTGTCCTTAACCAAGCTAATCCGCCTCCAGTCGCACTCTCAGGTGAAGCATTAAGTATTGATGGACTTCCAGAGGTTCCTGATTGTCTTCCATCACCTATGCATGGTAATTCTGTTATTCCTTGCTTAATTAATTCATCTGATGGTTGCATATTAACGACTTCAGCAGATCCAGGCCAGCCAACAGGCCCTGCACCTCTAATAACTAATATAGAATTTTCATCCATATTTAAACTTTTGTCATTAAGCCTGTCATGATAATCTTCAGATCCTTCAAAGACAATAACTCTACCTTCTAGAACACCTTCTTTTCCTGGACGTGATAAAAATTTATCTTTGAATTCTTTTGAAATAACTGAGGTTTTCATTATTGCAGAGTCAAATAGATTTCCTTTAAGTACTATAAAGCCTGCTTTTTGTTTCATTGGTTTTTTAAAAGGGGTGATGACTTTTTCGTCCTTAATCTTGATTCCTTTCAAATTTTCAGACATTTTTTTTCCTGTGACGGTCATTACATCCCCATGAAGCTTTGAATTTTCAAGGAGCTCTGACATTATAGCAGCTGTCCCACCTGCTCTGTGATAGCTCTCACACAGGTACTCGCCTGCCGGTTGTATATTAGCCATCAAAGGAATGTCATAACCAACATTTTGCCATGCAGCAGTTTCTAATTCTACACCAACATGCCTTGCTATTGCAGTAATATGCCATTGAGCGTTAGTTGATCCACCAATAGCAGAATTTACAATGATTGCATTCTCAAAAGACTCTCTAGTCATAATCATAGAAGGAGTTAAATCATCCTTAACCATATCTACAATTCTCAAACCTGTCTTATATGCCATTTGCCCTCTTTCTCTGTAAGGTGCTGGAATATTAGCATTTCCAGTTAAGCTCATTCCAAGAGCTTCAGCTAATGAATTCATTGTAGATGCAGTTCCCATAGTGTTACAATGACCGTCAGAAGGAGCTGAGCTAGTAACAATATCAATGAATTGTTCATAATCTATTCTGCCAGCTGCTAACTCAACTCTACTATCCCAAACAGCTGTTCCCGAACCAGCAAGCTTTCCATTATGCCATCCATCCAACATTGGACCTCCGTTTAGTACAATTGCCGGCAGATCTACAGTAGCAGCTGCCATTAAACAAGCTGGGGTTGTTTTGTCACAACCGGTCATTAGGACAACACCATCAATAGGATAACCATGAAGAATTTCAACTAATCCTAAATATGCTAAATTTCTGTCAACAGCAGCGGTAGGTCTCTTTAATGTTTCTTGAATGGGATGAACAGGAAACTCAAAAGCAATACCACCTGATGTTCTAATTCCTTCTCTTACTCTTTCTGCCAGTCTAAGATGAACCCTATTACATGGGGATATGTCCGATCCGGTTTGTGCTATTCCAATAATTGGTTTGCCAGATCGCAATTCGTCTGGTGTCAGCCCAAAATTCATTGATCTCTCTAAATACAATGCCGTCATGCCAGGGTTAGTTGGATTATCAAACCACTGTTGACTTCTGTATTTTGGATTAAAATTTTTATCTGACATGATTTTCTCCCAAGTAAAATTTAAAAACAACGAATAGAGTTTATAAATTATTTTAAAAATAGTATGAATAGAACTTAATATATTTTAAGATCGATTTAACAATCATACTTGATTTAAAAAAAATCAAAAGATAATTTCAGTTTTTTTGCTTTTTATTAGTTGGGAGATAATAAAAATGAATAATGTTGAAAACTTAACAGTTAAACTTAATGAAAATGACAATGTTGCTACAGCATTAAGAGAAATAAATGCTGGTGAAATAACTCAAGATCTTGCGAGTAAAAACATTATTCCGAAAGGTCATAAAATTGCCTTAAGAAAAATAGTAAAAGGTGAGAAAATAATCAAGTATGACCAATTGATAGGTATTGCTAGCAAAGATATTTTACCAGGTGAACATGTACATGTTGAAAATACAAATTTTCAATCAACAGATCATGATTATGAGTTTTCAACATCTATTAAATTACCCAACATGATTGAACCTGAAAAAAGAGCTACTTTCAAAGGATATAAAAGACAAAACGGAAAGGTTGGGACAAGAAATTATATTGGCATACTTACTTCTGTAAATTGTTCTGCAACAGCTGCAAAAAATATTGCAGAAGCATTTAATGAAGAAAAATTGTCTAAGTTCCCAAATGTTGATGGAGTAGTTTCATTTACACATGGCACAGGATGTGGAATGGCAGATTCAGGAGACGGTTTTGACGCTCTTCAAAGAGTCCTTTTAGGGTATATTCAACATCCAAATTTAGCTGGTATATTACTAATTGGATTAGGATGTGAGGCAAATCAAATCAAGTTTTTAATGGATGCTTTCAACTTAAACGAAAATCCATTTTTTAAAACTATGACCTTACAAGACATGGGAGGTCTTAGAAAAACAATTAAAGCTGGAATAAAATGCATTGATGATATGCTACCTGAAGTTAATTCCATTGAGCGATCTGATCAATCTGTAGAACATTTAAGTGTTGCTCTTCAATGTGGAGGATCCGATGCATGGTCTGGTATAACCTCAAACCCTTCACTTGGGCATGCTGCAGATTTAATTGTAAAAAATGGTGGCACTGCAATTTTGGCAGAAACACCAGAAATTTATGGTGCAGAACACATGCTAACTAGAAGAGCCATTTCTCCTGAAGTAGGCAAAAAACTTGTTGATAGAATTCTATGGTGGGAAGATTATGTAACAAGAAATAAGGGAAGTTTAAATAACAACCCTTCCCCAGGTAACAAAGCAGGTGGATTAACTACAATATTAGAAAAGTCTCTAGGTGCAGCTGCAAAAGGAGGAACAACACCTTTAAATGATGTTCTCTTATATGCACAGCAAGCAGAGAAAAAGGGTTTTTTGTTTATGGATAGCCCTGGATATGATCCAGCATCAGTTACGGGTCAAATTGCTAGCGGTTGTAATGTCGTAACTTTTACTACAGGAAGAGGTTCATGTTTTGGGTGTAAACCCTCACCTTCAATTAAAATAGCTACGAACACCGAAATGTATAATAATATGATTGAGGACATGGATGTAAATGCTGGAAAAGTAATTTCAGATAACAAAAGCATTGAGGATGTTGGACAAGAAATATTTGATTTGATTGTTCGGGTGGCATCTGGTGAAAAATCAAAATCTGAAACCCAAGGCCTTGGAGACTTGGAGTTTGTTCCTTGGCAAATTGGAGCAACTATGTAGGGAGTTTTTATGATTAATTTAGAGGGCAAGACTGCTCTTTTAACTGCATCAGGACAGGGAATTGGTAAAGCAACGGCTGAAGCTTTCGCAGAAGCAGGAGCATATGTAATTGCTACAGACATTAATCACAAAAGTTTATATTTGTTAAAGGATGTAGTTAACGAAACTTATATTCTTGATGTAACAGATTATAATGAAATAAAAAAATTAGTTAGCTCGATAAAAGCTCCAGATATTCTTTTTAACTGTGTAGGTATAGTTCATAATGGAACAATTTTAGAATCTACAGATGATGATTGGGATTTAGCGTTCAACCTAAATAGTAAATCTATGTATCATATGATAAAGGAGATTCTTCCTGTTATGATTAATAAAGGTGGTGGATCAATAATTAATATTGCATCAGTATCATCTTCAACAAAAGGAATACCAAATAGATTTATATATTCAGCGTCTAAAGCTGCAGTGTTGGGAATAACTAAATCGGTAGCAGCTGATTATATCAACCATGGGATTAGATGTAATGCCATTTGTCCAGGAACAATTCAAAGTCCATCATTAGAGCAAAGACTTTTAGATATGGGAGATTATGAATTAGCCAAAAAACAATTTGTTGCAAGGCAACCAATGGGAAGATTTGGTGAGGCAGAAGAAGTCGCTAATCTTGCGGTATATCTAGCTAGTGATGCATCAGCTTTTACTACAGGTCAATTCCATATAATTGATGGTGGAATATGTATGTAATAAATCAATAATAAATTTTTTAATTATTTAAATTAGAGAAAGGAAGTAAAATGAAATTATTACGCTACGGAGAAATTGGGAAAGAAAAGCCTGGCATTCTTGGCCAGGATGGTAAAATAAGAGATTTATCTAATCACATTACGGATATCAATGGAGACAATATTAGTGAAGAGGGCTTGAATAAAATTTCTATGATTGATGTTTCATCTTTACCAATTATTCCTGAAAACACAAGATTGGGAGCATGTGTTGGTAATATTGGAAAATTTCTTTGTATTGGATTAAATTATTCAGATCACGCTTCAGAAACTGGAATGCCTGTACCAAGTGAACCAATATTATTTTCAAAGGCAACATCTGCTGTAGTAGGTCCAAATGATAATGTTGAAATACCAAGAAATTCTAATGAAACTGACTGGGAAGTTGAACTTGGCATCATAATTGGAAAAAAAGCTAAATATATTAATGAAGAAGATGCAGAAGAATATATCGCTGGATATTGCGTAGTTAATGATATTTCAGAAAGAGAATTTCAACTAAAAAAAGAAGGACAGTGGACTAAAGGCAAATCTTGTGACACTTTTGGGCCAATTGGACCATATTTAGTTACTAAAGATGAAGTGTCTGACGTTCAGAACCTAAAAATGTATCTAGATGTTAATGGTAAAAGAATGCAAGATGGTTCTACAAAAACCATGATATTCTCTGCAAAACACATTGTATATTATTTATCACAATTTATGAGTTTAAATCCTGGCGATATTATTGCTACGGGTACTCCACCTGGAGTTGGTGGTGGAATGAAACCACCTGTTTTTTTAAAGGCAGGCGATAAAATGAAGTTGGGTATAGAAGGTTTGGGTGAACAAAATCAAACATGTTTCCAAGGTTAATTGGATTTTAACTTAGAACTTTTCTTATAAAACTTAATTAATTTTGAACCTTAACTATGCAGGGAGTTTCAGTTTTTTTATTAATGTCAAAAATTGATCTTCCTGTATGATTGAGGTGTTTTCCATATGTATGTATAGAAAGAGCAATCTCACGACCATTATTCCATACACTATGTATGTCTTCAGGCAAACAACAAGTAGCATCTCCTGCGTATATAGTCTCTTCATTTGTTTTTACTAAATCCGCAAAACCGTCTGTAGTTCCATCATCTATTCTTTTGTAACTAGTTTCATGTTCTTGTCCTTGAATACCAGCAACAACAGCCCATGTTTTGTGATTATGTGGCGCAAGTCCCTCTCCAGGAGCCCACGCAATTGCAAAAACAGCTAAGCTATGATCTTTTTCTTCATGCAGTAAATGCAATCCAAATCCCTGTTCTTTATCTACATTAAAATATTCTGGCTTAATCCAACTTTTGTTTGCTGCTATTTTTTTTGATAATGGTTTTATTCTATCGATTATCTTTTCCTCGTCAGTCTCTTCTTTTACTACTAAACGAATATCAGTTACATAATCCTCAATTGAATATTCAGTCATTGCTTTCCCCATTTTTTAAAAACACATAAAACTAATTCCTAAATATAATGATAGACAAATCGAAATATTTTACAAAAAATTTAATTATTATTGATTTAGAACAAACAGGAAATTATTTTGACAAACTGCTTGCTAGTAAAGCTCTTTTTGTAATCTCTTTGTAATCTCTGCTTTCAGGTGGAATTATCCAACTACCGCCTACACATATTACATTCTTTTGACAAAGCCATTCATGAGCATTATTTTGGTTAATACCACCTGTTGGGCAAAACAAAATTTCAGGAAATGGCCCACTTAAAGATTTAAGATATTCAAGACCACCTGCGGCTTGTGCTGGAAAAAATTTAAAAAATTTATAATCTAAACTCATTAAATTCATAATATCACTAGAATTTGAAACTCCCGGCAGGAATGGAAATTCCTTTTCTAGTGCATGTGTTGCAAGGGAAATTGTAGAGCCAGGACTAACAGCAAATTTCGCTCCAGCATCTTTTACAGAATTTAAATCTTCATTGCTTAAAACTGTACCTGCTCCAATTTTCAAAGAAGGAAATTTTTTAGACACAATCTCTATTGCTTTTAGGGCACAATCCGTTCTTAAAGTGATTTCAACTACCTTAATATTTCCGTTTATTAAAGCCTCAAATAAATATTCAACATTATCAATATTATTGATTGTCAATACAGGCATAACAGGAGACATTGAAAGAGTAGATTTAATATAATTATGCATCAATTCATCAAAAATTTATTTTTTATTTTTACTTTCTATTTTAATATGTTGTTATTCAAAATTCTTCAATCAATAAATTAATAAAGAGGGTTTTATGAAAATTTTAATAATGGGTGGAGCTGGAATGATTGGGCAAAAGCTACTTAATCTTATATTAAAAAAAGAAAAATTAAATAACCAAAAAATCAGTGAAATCACATTGTTTGATATTATAGAAGCACCCTATCCTAATAATACTAATATTCCAATACAATCAAAGTCAGGTGATATTTCAGATATAGATGTCAGTAAAAATCTTATTTCATCTAAGCCAGACATAATTTTTCATTTGGCTGCTATAGTTTCAGGACAAGCAGAACAGGAATTTGACTTAGGTTGGGATATAAATGCAAAAGGAAGCTGGGGTTTGTTTGAAGCAATAAGACATCAAGGAGAAAATTATTGCCCAAGATTAGTTTTTACAAGCTCAATAGCAGTTTTTGGTGCCCCATTCCCTGATAAGATACCCGATGATTTTTTTACAACACCTCTTACATCTTATGGAGCCCAAAAAGCTATATCTGAGTTGTTGTTAGCCGATTACTCAAGAAAGAAAATGATTGATGGAGTATCAATAAGATTACCAACTATTTGCGTAAGACCTGGCAAACCTAATCTTGCAGCTTCAGGTTTCTTTTCTGGAATTATACGTGAGCCTTTAAATGGTAAAGAAGTAATTCTTCCCGTTAATCCTGATGTAAGACATTGGCATGCAACACCAAGAGCTGCCTCAGGTTTTCTCGCGCATGCTGCAGAAATGGATACATCAAAATTAAATGACAGAATAACATTAAACATGCCTGGTTTATCTGTAACCGTTCAAGAACAAATAGACGCATTAGAGAGAGTTGCCGGCAGTGATGTGGTAAAACTTATTAAACATCAACCAGATCCAACAATCCAAAAAATAGTGAGTGGATGGGCAAGAGATTTTGATACAAAAAGATCTATTGAACTAGGTTTCAAGGCAGAAACAAATTTTGATGAGATAATCAAAACGTATATTGAAGACGATTTAAAAAAATAATCTTACTTATAAACATAATAATGGCAGAATAATATGTGGCAATTTTGGATAGATAGAGGTGGTACATTCACCGATATAGTAGCAAAAAAACCTGATGGCAAAATAATAATTGATAAGCTTTTATCTGAGAACTCTGATGCTTACAAAGATGCTGCAGTTGAAGGTATAAAAAGAATTCTTGAGCTCAAAAAAGAAGACAAAATTCCTACAGATATTATTTCTTCAGTAAAAATGGGTACAACCGTTGCAACTAATGCCCTACTTGAAAGAAAAGGTGACAGAACTCTACTGCTTATTACAAAAGGCTTTGGAGACTTATTAAGAATTGGTTATCAAAATAGACCTCTTTTGTTTGATCTAAATATCAAATTACCAGAGTTGTTGTACGAAAGAGTAGTAGAAGTATCAGAAAGATTAAACGAGAAAGGTAAGGTAGTTACTAAATTAAATGAGGAGGAAGTACGTAATTCACTAATCAAAGCAAAATCGGATGGTATAAACAGTGTAGCTATTGCTTTTATGCATTCATATATAAATCCAGATCATGAAAATAAAATTGAACAAATTGCAAAAGAAGAAAATTTTAATCAAATTTCAGTAAGTCATAAAGTATCTCCACTAATTAAATTAGTTGGTAGAGGTGATACTACCGTAGTTGATGCTTATTTATCTCCAATTCTTAGACGGTACGTAAATCAAGTTTCAGAGGAACTTAAAGATACTAAATCTACTCAATTAATGTTTATGCAATCCAATGGAGGCCTAACAGACGCAAATCTTTTCCAAGGTAAAGATGCTTTATTATCTGGCCCAGCAGGAGGAGTTGTGAGTATGACACAAACCGGAAAGCAAGCGGGATTTAATAAATTAATTGGATTTGATATGGGTGGAACCTCTACAGATGTATGCCATTTTGCTGGTGAGTTTGAAAGATCGTTTGAGACAGAATTAGCAGGTGTAAGAATTAGAGCTCCTATGATGCAGATTAATACTGTGGCAGCAGGTGGTGGCTCAATACTTTCTTATAAAGATGGTAGGTTTCAAGTTGGTCCGGAGAGCGCTGGAGCAATTCCTGGCCCAGCATCATATGGTAGAGGTGGACCTTTAACTGTAACTGATTGCAATGTCTTATTAGGTAAATTAAATCCAGATTTTTTCCCAAAAGTTTTTGGGAAAACTAGCGATCAACCTCTAAATTTAGAAATTGTAAAGAAAAAGTTTTTGGATTTGTCAGATATAATTTCTAAAGAAAAAAATGAGCCTATGATGGATATCTTTAAAATGGCTGAAGGTTTTTTAAAAATAGCTGTCGAAAACATGGCTAATGCAATAAAAAAAATATCAATTCAAAAAGGTTATGATGTAACAAATTATATGTTGAATTGTTTTGGAGGTGCAGGCGGGCAACATGCATGTAATGTTGCTGATTCTCTTGGTATTTCAAATGTTATGATACATCCATATGCTGGAGTTTTATCAGCCTACGGAATGGGCCTTGCTGAAATTAGAAGTATTAGGGAAGGTCATTTTGAAAAAAATATCACAAATATTTTAGACGCTGAAAACTTAATTGAAATCTTGTCTTCACAAGCAAAAAAAGATCTAAATGATCAAGATATTTCTGATGCTTCAATTCTTCTCTTAAAAAATGCTTTTTTGCATTATAAAGGTTCACATCAAAATTTAGAAATCAAATTTGATACACCTGAAAATATGAGAAAATCTTTTGAACAAGAACATAAAAAACGCTTTGGTTTTTTTGTTGAAGATAGAGAAATATTTATTGAAATGCTAACTGTTGAAGCAGTAGGTAAAAAAAAAGAAAATTATAATTTTTTAAGTCCTAACACATCAACTACAAAGGCAAATCCTATTGCATTCAAAAAAATGTATGTAAATGGCTCAGAAATTAATACACCAATCTATAAAAGGGATGAATTAATAATTGGACAGAATATTTCAGGTCCAGCTATCATTGTAGAAGCAACAGGTACTAACATAATTGATTATGGTTGGTCAGGGACTTTAGATAAGCATTATAATTTGATCTTATCTAGAGTAGAAGAAAAGAAACTTCAAAAAGGAATAGGAACATCTGTAGATGTTGTGATGCTAGAAGTTTTTAACAATCTTTTTATGAATATTGCAGAACAAATGGGAGCAACATTAGCAAACACTGCTTATTCAGTGAATATAAAAGAAAGATTAGATTTTTCATGTGCTCTTTTTAATAATGAAGGATCTTTAGTTGCCAATGCCCCTCATGTTCCAGTTCATTTAGGATCTATGTCAGAGGCAATAAAAACAGTAGTTAGGTTAAACAAAGATAATATTTATCCAGATGATGTTTTTGTACTTAACGCCCCATTTAATGGTGGAACTCATCTTCCTGATGTAACGGTGATAACTCCAGTTTTTGATAAAAATGGAAAAGAAATTATATTTTTTGTTGCTTCTCGTGGTCATCATGCCGACATAGGAGGTAAAACGCCAGGTTCTGGTCCACCAGACTCAAAGCATATTGAAGAAGAAGGTGTCTTGATTGATAATTTTAAGTTATTTGACAAAGGTATATTTCGTGAGAAAGAAATGAGAAAAATCTTATCGTCAGGTAAGTATCCATGTCGAAATGTTGAACATAATATGGCAGATCTTGCAGCTCAAGTTGCAGCAAACAAAACAGGTATTAATGAAATTAATTCAATGATTGACCAATATGGTATTGAAACTGTGCACGCCTATATGAATCATGTACAAGATAATGCAGAAGAAAGTATACGTAATGCCATAGTTAATTTAAAACAAGGTGAATATGAGTATGAACTTGATAATGGTGAGTTCATTAGAGTTAATGTAAAAATTGATAAAGAAAATCGTGAAGCTATAATTGATTTTACAGGCACAGCGCCTAAAAACCCTTTCAATTACAATGCCCCAATGGCTGTATGCTATGCAGTAATATTATATGTATTCAGAACTCTAGTTGGAAATAATATTCCACTTAATGAAGGTTGCTTCAAACCAATTCAGATAATTATACCAAATAATTCAATGATAAATGCAAAGTATCCTTCTGCGGTGATAGCAGGCAATACAGAAGTGAGCCAATTGACATGTAACGCGTTATTTGGAGCACTTGGAGTGATTGCTGGCAGCCAAGCAACGATGAATAATTTTATCTGGGGGAATGAAAAAATACAAAATTATGAAACCATTTGCGGAGGAACTGGTGCTGGTCCAAATTTTCATGGCACATCAGCTATTCAAACTCATATGACCAATACCAGAAGCACTGATCCCGAAGTATTAGAAACTCGTTTTCCAGTAAGACTTGAAGAATTTTCAATTAGAAAAAATTCAGGTGGTAAGGGTAAATTCAATGGAGGTGACGGTGTTACCAGAAAATTAAGATTTTTAGAGCCTATGACTGTTACAACATTATGTTCACATCGAAAAATAAAGCCTTTTGGTTTAAATGGAGGTTGTCCAGGAGACTGTGGTAGAGAATGGCTTGAAAAAGCAAATGGAAGTATAATTAGTCTTTCTGGCAACGATAGTTGTCAAGTAAAAATTAATGATCTTTTTGTTATGGAAACTCCGGGTGGTGGAGGATTTGGAAAAAAATAAATTTAAATTATACACCCTTTATAAATTCTAATAAATTTTTTCTTGTATCTTCACTTTGTATATGAAATCTATCTACAGTTTGGGGCCAATCGGTTTCTTTATAATCACTCTTTAAAACTTTATATTCTTTACTCATTTCTAAATCCTGTTTTAGTTGCGACCTAGAATATAGTATTAACGCAATAGATCTTGCGTCCATTACACTAATATCAAAACTTAATTCAACTACTTTATTATAATCCTCGGCAAAAAAATAACCAAGAATTAAGTCTTTTACTCTGTTATCTGAAGATGACTGACCTTGCGGAATAGGATCAAGCTCATATGCTTTATTAAGTAATTCTAAACCTTTATCAACCTTTCCTGTTCTTACTAAAACTTCACCATATCCAGATAGTACTCTTGGATCGTTTGGAACCATATTGAATGCCTTTCTTCCATGATCCTCAGCTAAAACATAATCATGATTACTTAAGTAAACTGCGGATAACATTCTATGACACTCAAAATCATTCTCATTTAATTCTAGAGCTTTATCTATATTTTGTTTAGCTTCTGTAAAAATTTCTTCAGGATTTTGATCTGAAAAACCTCTAAACATTGCCTGGCCTAAAGTACAACATTTCCAAGCATAGGCCTGAGCATTATTTGCGTCTGCTTCAATGGCTTTGTCGAAGTTTTTTAATGCTTCCTGACAAGCTTCTTTTGTAAATTTATGATGATTTTCTTTCCCTCTTAATAAATATTCATATGAACTTATATTTTCTGTTGGCTTTCTTTTCGATCTTTGCAACGAACTAATTTCAATCTCTCCAAGTAGGGCAATTGAAATTTTTCTAACTATTTCATCTTGTAAATCAAAAATATCCTCAAGAACCCTGTCATATTTGTTACTCCAGATAATACTATCATCTTTTGCATCACTTAATTCGATGCTTATTCTCACTCTTTTACCAGAAGCACGGATGCCTCCTGTCACAATAAAATCTAAATCGAATTTCTTCGAAAATTCTTTTATGTCTTGATTTTCATCTTTAAAATTAACAGTTGTTTGTCTTGAAAGTATCTCGAACTCACGCATCATAGAAAATTCTGTAATTAAATCCTCAACAATACCATCAACTAAGAAACCACTATCTTCATCTTTACTAGTATTCGCAAAAGGTAAAATTGCAAATTTTGGTTTTTTATTAAGATTTTTATTTGAGACATTTTTTATTTTACTTTTACCATCACCAAGTAAGGAAAAAACTTCGAAATTATTTGAAATATTTTTCAACTCAATTTTACCTAAAGGATAAATGGTCTCATCAATTTTGTTATGTATTTGCTGCCTTACTACATCTGAAATTAAAATTTCTCCAACTGGTGATTGACCCTCGAGACGAGCAGCTATATTGACACCATTCCCATAAATGTTATCACCTTCAATAATAATATCGTCTAAATGAACACCTACTCTCCACGATAATTTAGGATTTATATCCTCTATTAAATTTCTATCTTTTATGGATTTCTGAAATTCAACAGCTGCTTTTGTTGCCCCCACGGGACTATCAAATTCAGCTATTATTGAGTCACCAGCGGTATGGAAAATTCTCCCAGAAAATTTGTTTATTATTGGATCAATAATATCTCTACATTCTTTTAAACTGCTTAGTGTTTTTTCTTCTTGGGATTCCATATGCTTACTGAAATCAACACAGTCAGTTGCTAATATAGTTGCTAATCTTCTTTTAACTTCAGACATAAAACTTTACTAAATTATAATTTAATCTCATTTCGTGAATCATAATTAATATGACATTACATTACTATGTTACGATTTTTTTTTAATAATTGAAGTAAAACTTTATGAGTAATTATAATAAAATTAATAGTCCATTAATCTGCTTAAAAACTGGATCAAATGCAAAAATAATTAGTTATTTTGATAAAGATGAAGTTCCTTATGTTAAAATAAGTATGGAAATAGAATTCGAAGACACGAAATTTCACGTACTAAAAACAATTCCAATAGACAATATTAAAGATCAATTTAGTTATAATAACTAATACCTGTATTTAAAAAAACGCTTGAATACCGGTTTGCGCTCGACCAAGGATTAATGCGTGAACATCATGTGTACCTTCGTAGGTATTAACAGTCTCCAGATTCATCAAATGTCGCATCACCTGATATTCAGCATGAATACCGTTCCCACCATGCATATCTCTTGAAAGTCTTGCAATTTCTAGAGCTTTTCCACAGTTATTTCTTTTAATGAGTGAAATGGCTTCAGGCGCTAAATTACCTTGATCAAATAATCTTCCAACTTGAAGTGCTGCACCTAAACCTAATGTAATTTCAGTCTGCATATCAGCTAGTTTTTTCTGAATTAGCTGCGTAGCTGCCAATGGTCTACCAAATTGTTTTCTATCTAATGTGTACTGGCGAGCTCTGTGCCAACAGTCTTCAGCAGCTCCCATAACTCCCCAGGCTATGCCATATCTTGCTCTATTCAAACAGCCAAATGGTCCTTTTAGGCCAGTTATATTTGGCATTAGATTTTCGTCTGGAACAAAAACATTGTCCATAACAATTTCACCAGTTATAGACGCTCTTAATGATAATTTTCCTTTTATTTTTGGCGCACTTAAGCCATTCATCCCTTTTTCAAGTATAAATCCTTTTATGGCGTCACTATGTTCTTTAGACTTAGCCCAAACAACAAAAACATCAGCTATTGGAGAATTAGATATCCACATTTTTGAACCAGATATTGAGTAGCCACCCTTAACTTTTGTAGCTGTAGTTTTCATAGAGCTAGGATCTGATCCAGCATCTGGTTCAGTCAATCCAAAACAACCAATAAGATCGCCTGAAGCCAAGCCTGGCAAATACTTTTGTCTTTGTTCTTCGCTGCCGTAAGTGTAAATTGGATGCATCACTAGAGAGGATTGAACAGACATCATTGATCTATAACCTGAGTCAACTCTTTCTACCTCTTTAGCTACTAGTCCATAGGATACGTATGAAGCACCAGCACAACCATACTTTTCAGGGATAGTAATTCCCAATAAACCAAGTTCTCCCATTTCCTTAAAGATATTTTTATCTGTTTTTTCTTCTAAAAACGCTTCCTCTACTCTTGGTAAAAGTTTAGCTTGAGCGTATTCATGAGCAGTTGATTTAATTAGAGCTTCTTCTTCAGAAATCAAAGAATCTAATAAGAGAGGATCTTCCCAATTGAAATTGGGTTTAACCTTTGACTTTGATTTAAGATCAACTACATTTTTTTGATCTATATCAATACTTGTATCCATAACATATCCTTAATTTTTTTGCATATTACTCAAATAATTTTTTAAAAACAATACTTATTAGTTCAATTCAGACTTATTAAGTGTCTTTCAACAAAATCTAACCTATCTTGTCCCCAATAAATTTGATCACTTATAATATATGTTGGAGCTCCGAAAACATTTTTTTTAATCGCTAATTGGGTATATTCTTCAAAAATTTTTTTACATTCTTCGCTTTTAGCAAACGAAATAATTTTTTTTGAATTTAAGTTCATAAGGTTCAATATGTTTATAAGCACATCTTCATTGTCTACATCTTGATTTCTTACCCACAAACTATTCATAATATTATCGGCAAGCTCAAAATAATTTTCTATTTTTTGAATTTTTCCAGCTATGATTATTAATGACGGAAGAACAGATTTTGATGGAAAAAATTTTGGTTGTGGGTTTAATTTTATATTTAAAAATTTAGACCATCTCTTCAATTCTTGTAATCTCAAATTTTGTCTTTGAGGTGGTCTCTTTGAAACAGGAAGACCTCCTGAAATTGGGAATATCTCCCCATAGTTTACTGGATACATATTTAAATTAACATTGAATTTTTTTATTAATTCCCCTAAACGACCATGTCCAAGAAATGTCCAAGGACTTCCATGACTCATAAAATAATCAATTGAAATCATTATGAACCGAAACCAGAACCAGCAGATTTGTAATTTTCTCTAGGAGGGCTAAAAACATCAAGGATTTTTGCTCCTTCTGGACCAGCTATAATACCATGTTCAACCCCGCCAGGCGTCTGCCAAAAGTCACCCTTTTTAATTTCTATTTCTTCGCCACCTTGAATTCTAATTCCAGAACCTTCAATCAAAAGTCCCCATTGCTCTTCTGGATGTGAGTGAATTTTACCTTTAGCATTTGGCTCAATGTCAACAAGAGATAGCATAGCTTGTTCACCACAAAAAATTCTTGTAGAAACTCCTTCTGCAAGTTCTCTTTTTATTCCTGAATCTAAGTCATTTATGTTATTAAAATATTTTTTTTGCGACAACTTTTTCTCCACTTTTTTGCTTATGACGGTTTATCTCCTGCAAAAGTAATTCTATGCATTAATCGTCTTTGTCCATGGTAATCATTTATAGGATTATGCATTGTACATCTATTATCCCAAATTGCCACAGACCCGGGTTTCCATTGAAATCTACAAGTAAATTCTGATTTGATTTGATGCTTGTATAAGTACTCTAATATTGGTGTACTTTCTTCCTCCGTCATGCCAATAAAATTGGTCGTATGAGCTTCATTAACATATAATGATTTTCTTTTAGTTTCTGGGTGTGTTCTTACTACTGGATGAATAGCTTTTAATTCGTCTCCTTTTAGACCAACTGATGCATGTTTCATAATATCCGATCTGGTTTTAGCAACTCGTGATTTACCTGAAATATTTACTGCTTCAAGAGTATCTAAAAATTTTTTCATACCCTCAGATAAACTTTCATAAGCCATGTATTGATTGGACCACTCTGTATCTCCACCATAATCAGGTGTTTCGATACCATACAGCATTGTTCCCATGGGAGGTTCTTCTTGATAGGTAGTATCACTATGCCAAATTCCACCAAAATTGTTTGTGTCAGTTTCCTTTTTCAAAATTGGTGTTATCTCAGGAAAATTTTCTAAACTTTTTACAAAAGGATAAACTATTGGCTTTCCAATTCTTTCTGCGAATGCTTTTTGAGTGTCTGGACTAAACTTTTGGTCTCTAAAAAATATCACTTGATAAGCTAACAGTGCATCATAGATTTCAGATATAATTTCATCAGGCAGATTTTCAGATAAATCAATATTATCTATCTGAGCTCCAAGCGCACCTGCAATAGGATTTACTTTAATTGTCTTAAAATCAATATTCTGATTATTATTAATTTTCATAATATATTTAGGCTCCTTAAGGTAGTACTAGGAAAACATTCAAATTTTATTTGCACTTATTAAGTTAGTGTTAAATAATTTAAATTATAAATAAAAAATAAATTATTTTCAATTTCTACAGAGAAATTTAGATGAAAAAAATCAAATCACCTCACCTTGATGTGAGACCAAACTGGTTAAATAAATTAAAAGAACAGCCTTTACTTCCTGATCTGAATATTATTGATCCACATCATCATCTTTGGGATGTTGGATTTGGAAAATATTACGTGGAAGAATTATTGGAGGACATTGAGACTTCAGGTCATAATATAAAGGCAACTGTTTATATTATGAGTTCATCTAACACAAAGATATATTTACAAGATGGCCTTGAAGAATTCAGAACTCTCAGTGAAATTGAATTTGCTACAAATGAAGGCAAAAGAGCTGATCTAATACCGGATAATAAAGTTAAGGTAAATGCATCTATAGTTGGATCTCTTGATCTAACTTTTGGAAACAAATTGAAACCAGTTCTACAAAAAGGTTTAGAAATTAGTGAAGGTCGACTAAAAGGCATAAGAATGCTTTTAGCAGCACATTCAGACCCTAGAATTAAATCTGGTGCTGTAAATTCTGATTTATCCCTAATGTCACATCCAAAATTTGTTGAAGGTGCAAGATGCTTGCAAGACGCAGGACTTTCACTTGATTTTTGGATATATCACACACAACTAAGTGAAATGGAAAAAATAGCCAGGACACTACCAGAACTTAACATTATTCTTAATCATATTGGAGGACCCATTCATCTTGGTGAATATGAAGGAAAGCAAGCCTTAACTCATAGAGAGTGGCGAACGGCTATGATGAGATTATCAAGATTACCAAACATCAAAGTAAAATTAGGTGGATTAGGTATGGAAGTTAATGGTGCAAAATTTCATTTAAATCAAAATCCACCAAACTCCTCTCAATTAGCTGATATATGGAAGTCATGGATTTATGAAACAATTGATATGTTTGGCGTTGAAAGGTGTATGTTTGAAAGTAACTTTCCAGTTGATAAAGGCTCTTGCAGTTATGGTTCATTATGGAATGCGTTCAAAATAATTTCAGAAAACATGTCAGATAATGAAAAAAATAAATTGTTTTATGAAAATGCTGCAAAAACATATAAGATAAGATTATGATAATTATATTTAGGCAAATTCTATGAAAGTTTCAATTCTTGAACAATCAGTTTCAGTTGAAGGAAAGCCACAGTCAGTAACAATACAAGATAGTATAAATTTAGCTATAAAAGCCGAAAAACTTGGTTACAAAAGATTTTGGGTTTCAGAACACCATAACCATCCTACAATTATTGGGACTGCACCTGAAATATTGATGACAGCCATAGCATGTAACACATCTTCAATAAGGATTGGAAGCGCAGGCATAATGTTACCTCATTATTCACCATTTAAAGTTGCAGAACAATTTAGAGTTTTAGAAGCAATAGCCCCTAACAGAATTGATTTAGGTTTGGGAAGAGCACCAGGTTCTGATGGAAGAACTGCATTAGCATTAAATCCAAACAGCAGGAGTGATAGTGAACATTTTCCAAGTCATGTAAGGGATCTAATAGCATGGGTTTCAAACGAAAAGTTAATCGAAGGTCATCCATTTAGACATTTAATCGCTCAGCCTATTTCAGATACTATTCCAGAAATTTGGATGCTTGGAACATCTAATTACGGTGCTCAGTTAGCAGCTTACTTGGGTATTCCATATTGTTTTGCACATTTCATTACAGATGGACAAGGACTGAAAGAAGCTTTAGATATTTATAGATCTGAATTTCGTCCGTCAAAAAAATTCCCTAAACCTTTAGTTAATGTATGTATGTGGGCCTTAACTGCAAATACAAATGAAGAAGCCAGATATTTATTTGCATCTAGAGCTGCATGGAAGATTGGAAGAAATTATGGTCAACTTGGATCTATTACTGATCCTGATAATGCCTTGAGTATAATCAATGATAATGGTTGGACTGAACAATATCAAAATATGTATCAAAACTCATTGGTAGGAGACGCAAATATAACAAAGGATAAAATTTCTAAACTAGTAGAAGAAAATAATATTGATGAGATTGCTATTTTAACTTGGTGTCACAACGAAAATCATCGTATTAAATCTTACGAAATTTTTGCAAATGCTTTTGAATTGTCTTTAAAAAGAGAGACTGAAAAATCTGTCGTATAAATTGAATTTAGAAAAAAAACTCTTATATAAGGCAAATAAATTGTGGAGTAAAAATTGTTTTCTGTTAGTCAACCTGTATATAAATTAAAAGTTTTTTTTATATTTATATTTATATTATTCTTAAGTTCTTGTAGTAAAATTGATATGAAACAATTTGAAAATAATACTCCTAAACTAGATTTGTTTTCTTTTTTTGAAGGTAAAACTATAGCTTATGGCATTTTTGAAGATAGATTTGGGAATTTAAAAAGACAATTTAGAGTTAACATTACTGGGAAGATAGAGAATAATACCTTAACTCTTGACGAAGATTTTTTATATGATGATGGTGAACAAGCAAATCGTATTTGGAAAATAAAAAAAATCACTGATAAAAATAAAGTCATATATCAAGGACAAGCTGATGATATCGAAGGTGAAGCCTCTGGATCTATTTCGGGTAATACACTTAATTGGTCTTATGATATTTATCTAAATATCAAAGGTTCAAATATTAAAGTTCACTTTAACGATTGGATCTATAAACAAAGTGAAGATCTAGCAATTAATAGAGCTTACGTAAGTAAATTTGGTATTAATATTGGATCAGTTACATTAGTATTTTTAAGAGGCAATGCTATGAACAGCATTGGATCTTTAAATTTAAATAAATGGTAAATCTAAATGTTTAAAAAACATTTAGTTATAATTATTTTATTTTTTTTAATATTAATATGTTAATTGCAGATGCACCTAAAAAACATTTTAGTACTGAAACCCATAAAATAATAACAAAGTATCTACCCGAGTATAAAATAGTAGG
>CACBVW010000009.1 GCA_902542765.1 uncultured SAR116 cluster alpha proteobacterium
TTCTAGCCCAATTTTGAATATTACCACTAGGCTTAGATGAATTAATTTTTTTTATTTGGGTATTAAAACCAAGATTTTGGGAAATTTTCTTAACTTCCTTTGATTCATTTTCAGATTCATCTCTAAGGTTATGATCAATAATTATTGGTAAACAATTTATTGGAACATTTTTGTTATCATCTATAAAATTTTTAATTAAATGTAACAAAGCCATAGAGTCTATGCCACCAGATAAACCAAGTATAAACTTATTATTACTTTTAAGGCTTTTTATTAATACATTAAAATGATCATCAAAATTTGTGATCATCCAGCAGTACACTGCTTTTTGTTTTTCAGGGTGGTTCGTCGAAAACTCAAGGTAATGTAATTGCTTATTCTGATTTTTTAGCAAGAGTAAATGCTGGAGAAGTTAGAGAAGTAAGTATTCAAGGTGATAAAATATTTGGTGCTTCGAGTAGTGGCGTTCCTTTTTATTCATTTATTCCAAAAGAAGAGGAATTAGCTAATAAGTTATCTGAAAAGGGAATAAAAGTAACCTCAGAACCTGACGAAAGCAGTATGCCTGGAATTTTATCAGTTTTAATTTCATGGTTCCCAATGCTTTTATTTATAGGTGTTTGGATCTTTTTTATGAAACAAATGCAGGGTGGTGCTAAAGGAGCAATGGGGTTTGGAAAATCTAAAGCAAAACTTCTTACCGAACATAGAGACAAAGTAACATTTAAAGATGTTGCGGGAATTGACGAAGCTAAAGCAGAGTTAGAAGAAGTTGTAGAATTTTTGAGAGACCCAAGTAGGTTTCAAAAACTTGGTGGTAAAATTCCAAAAGGTGTTTTACTAGTTGGTCCACCTGGTACAGGAAAAACACTACTAGCCAAAGCTGTAGCTGGTGAAGCAGGTGTTCCTTTTTTTACTATTTCAGGTTCAGATTTTGTTGAAATGTTTGTTGGAGTTGGTGCATCTAGAGTAAGAGATATGTTTGAACAAGGGAAAAAAAATTCACCTTGCATAATATTTATTGACGAAATAGATGCAATGGGAAGACATAGAGGTGCTGGTTTAGGTGGTGGCAACGATGAAAGGGAGCAAACACTTAACCAGCTTTTAGTTGAAATGGATGGTTTTGAAACGAATGAGGGTGTAATTTTGGTTGCTGCAACAAATAGACCGGATGTATTAGATCCTGCTTTATTAAGACCTGGTCGATTTGATCGTCAAGTTGTTGTTCCAAACCCAGATATGATTGGTAGAGAAAAGATTCTAAAGGTTCACATGAAAAAAGTACCACTTTCTTCAGACGTTGTCCCAAAAATAATAGCTCGAGGGACGCCTGGTTTTTCTGGTGCTGACTTAGCTAACTTAGTTAATGAGGCTGCATTATTGTCAGCAAGGAAAGGCAGAAATAATGTTAGCATGGTAGAATTTGAAGAAGCCAAAGATAAAGTTATGATGGGTTCTGAAAGACGATCAATGGTGATGACAGAAGATGAAAGAAAGCTTACTGCTTATCATGAAGCTGGTCATGCTGTAGTAGCTGCATACTCACCAGCTAGTGACCCAATACACAAAGCTACTATTATACCACGAGGAAGGGCACTTGGAATGGTTATGAGATTACCGGAAGGTGATAGAGTTTCGATGGCTAAAGATAAACTCTATGCTGATCTAAGAGTTGCTTGTGGTGGCAGGATAGCTGAAGAAATGATTTTCGGTAAAGAAAAAGTAACTACTGGCGCAAGTTCCGATATTAAAATGGTATCAGATATAGCTAGGAGAATGGTCACAGAATGGGGGCTTTCTGACAAACTTGGATTTTTGGCCTATGAAGCTAATGAACAAGAGGTATTTCTTGGGAGATCAGTTTCTCAACAAAAAAATTTATCGGATAATACTGCATCTATTGTAGATGAAGAGATTAGAAAAATAGCAGATTCTGTATACTTAGACGCTCAAAAAATGTTAAAAAAATATTCTAAGCAGTTGACAAGAGTAGCTGAAGCATTACTTGAGTATGAAACATTAGATGGAGATCAAATAAGAGATCTATGTAAAGGATTAAATATTTCTATAAAGAACTCTGATAATAAGGATGAAGCACCTAAATCCAAAAAACCCAAAAAAACGGCTGGCATCCCTTCTACTGCCTCTGCAAAGCAGACAATCGTTACAAATGAAATAGATAATTCGTAAGATGCTATTTATGAGGTTAATTTATGGCTTTTGTCAAAAAAACAAGATATTTACTAGCACCACCATATTGTAAATCAGCTGAAACCTTCATAAGTCCAATTCTTTGTTCATCCTCTGAAGTTTTAGATGGTTTAAAGTTAGCAGGTGGTTGGAGATTTTTTAAGAATTTAAGAGTGCTTCAAAAAAAAAAAATCATTTAATTGAAGTTCAAATGTCTACGCAAGAATTGTTGAAAGTTGCTAAGAAAAATGGCAATACCTCTCTATCTGAAGCTGAATTTCAAATAAACAATTTAGTAAATAATAGACCTCCTTTTGCAAAACTCGATATGTCAAAACCAAACATAATGGGTGTAATAAACATAACACCAGATAGTTTTTACAAAAACAGTCAAATTGATAATATTAATAAACTCAAAAAACATTTTCATGAAATGATTAATAATGGGGCTTCTATTGTTGATATTGGAGGAGAGTCAAGTAGACCTGGAGCAGAAAAAATTTCGAGCATAGAAGAAATAAATAGAGTACTTGATCCAATAAAATATCTTAAAAATTGTAAAGAAGACTCTTTAATTTCATTAGATTCAAGAAATTTATCAACAATGAAAACATGCTATAAAATTGGAGTAGATATATTTAATGACATTACAGCATTTAATGAGAAAAATAAAATTAAGTTTATTTCAAAAACTAATACGCCAATAATAATAATGCATATGCAAAATGAACCAACAAATATGCAAATAAATCCTCAATATAGTTTTGCTCCCACTGATATTTATAATTTTTTTTCAAAAAAAATTACTAATTTGATTAAGGCAGGTGTAAGAAAATCAAATATTGTTGTTGACCCAGGAATTGGATTTGGAAAAACTTTATCAGATAACCTAAATATTTTTAAATATTTACCACTTTTTCATGGTTTAGGTGTTCCAATTTTAATTGGAGCAAGTAGAAAGTCACTTATTGGTGAGCTAACTATGAAGGATTATAAGTTTCGGGGGAAAAATAAAAAAGAAATAAGTCCAAGTAAAAGGTTGAGTGGCTCGTTAGCATTTGCTATTCATGCATACATGTGTGGAGTTCAAATATTAAGAACACACGATGTATTTGAAACAAACCAGGCTTTGATATGTCAAAAGTATTTATATTTATAGGATAAACATGGTCCAAACAACATTTAACAGTGATCAAAGGTTATTTGGTACTGATGGTATTAGAGGTACTGTAAATGAAGATAAGATTACTGCTTTATTGGCAGTAAATTTAGCCATGGCTGCAGGCGAATATTTTTATGGAAGGGCAGGAATCAAAAGATCAAGAGTATTAATTGGTAAAGATACTCGATTATCTGGATATATGCTAGAACCTGCACTTGTTGCTGGTTTTACCTCTGTGGGTCTGGATTCTATTACCACGGGTCCACTTCCTACACCAGCAATTGCTCATTTAACAAGGGTGTTAAGATGTGACTTAGGAGTAATGATTTCAGCTTCACATAATCCATACCAAGATAATGGATTAAAACTATTTGGTGCCGATGGTTTCAAATTAAATGACGATGTAGAAAATGAAATTCAATCGAGAATGATTAGTGGTCCTATCCTTGCGAAGTCAGAAAATTTGGGTAGAGCGCGAAGAATGGAAGATGCAATAGGAAGATACTCTGAATTTGTAAAACAAATTTTACCTAAACAAGAAGATCTTACCTCCATGAAAGTAGTATTAGATTGTTCTAATGGTGCATCATACAAAGTTGGTCCTGAAGTGTTGTTTGAACTTGGAGCAGATTCTGTGATTATTGGAGCAGAACCTAATGGTAAAAATATAAATTTAGATTGTGGCGCAATGTATCCAGAAAATATGGCGAAAATTACAAAGCAAGAGGGAGCAGATTTAGGTGTTGCTCTTGATGGAGATGCAGATAGAGTAATTTTTTCAGACGAAAATGGTGAAATAATCAATGGTGATCAAATAATTGCAGTATTAGCTAGAGAGATGCAAAAAAACAATGAATTAATTGATAATCAGGTTGTTGGTACTATGATGTCTAATTTAGGATTAGAAAATTATTTAAATAAACTTAAAATACATCTTCACAGAACATATGTAGGAGATCGTTATATTTTGGATAAAATGATTAAATCTAATTCCAAACTTGGAGGGGAACCATCAGGACATATATTACTTAGTGATTTTGCTAAAACAGGTGATGGCTTGCTAACTGCAATTAAAATATTGTCTCTTCTTAAAAAGTCCAGATCAAAAGCTTCTGAATTTTTAAGACCATTTCAACCAATACCTCAATCATTAAAGAATCTAAAAAATATTGATAAAAGTATTCTATTAAATAAAAATATAATTAGCCTAGTTAAAAAACATCAGGAGGAATTAGGAAAAAAAGGTAGAATTTTATTGCGCCCTTCTGGAACAGAGAATTTAATTAGACTCATGGTTGAGTGCGCTGATTTAAAACTTTTAAAATCTACTACAGAAATCATTTCTAAAGCTATAATCAAAGAAAATGACAATAAATAGAGTAAGTTATTTATCAAAAACTGTTTTAGTAATTGCTGGTTCTGACCCTAGCGGTGGAGCTGGCATTCAAGCAGATTTAAAAACACTTACTTCTCTTGGTGTTTATGGAATGACAGCAATAACTGCACTTACGGAACAAAACACTAAAGGAGTTACAGATATTTTTGAGATTCCATTAGATTTTGTAGTAAAACAAATTAACTGTTGCTTATCTGATATTGGGGCAAATGCAATTAAAATTGGAATGATGCATAATACGGAGTTGATAAATGGGGTGTATGAGGCTCTCAAACGCAATCAAATAATAGGTAACAAAAAAATAAGTATAGTTCTTGATCCAGTAATGGTAGCTAAAGGTGGGCATAGATTACTTAAAAAAGATGCAGTAAATTCATTAAAAACTTTTATTAAAAATACTAATCCTATATTAACACCAAATATTCCCGAGGCAGAAATATTAACAGATATTAAAATTAATAATTTGACCGACATGAAAACTGCAGCAAAAAAAATAATTAATCTTGGTGCCAATTTTGTTGTTTTAAAAGGAGGACATATGAATGTACCAATTTTGTCAGACTTATTGATTGGGACAAATGTTATTGATCAAATAAATACAAAAAAATTTATAACTAATAACACTCATGGCACTGGTTGTACAATGGCCTCAGCATTAACGGCTGGATTAGCAAAATCACTTGAGATTAAAGAAGCTTTTCGAAATGCACATTTTTATGTAAATCAAGCTATAATGACTTCACCAAGGTTCGGCGCAGGACATGGTCCAATAAATCATTCTTTTAATATTAAGTAATCTGTTGATTTGCTATTTTAAGTAAATTTTTATACCATTGGTATACAGGATCCTCATTATCTAACAATTCGCATGAACTGCAAACATCTACCCACTTTAAATTACCAAAAAAAATGCAATCCTCTATTCCTGGTTTCTTGCCAGATATATAACCATTATTGATTATTATTTTCCTAATTGGATCAATTGATTTTCTAAACTCTTCAATAGAAGATGAAATAAATGGTACAAATTTTACGATTGGTCCATTAATTCTTTCTTCCCTAGTCTTCAAATAATAATCGATATCATCTCCCTCTAAAACATTTGGTATATCATGTGCAATTATTTTAAATAAGATTGGTAACAATTGTCTGGAAGTCCATAAATACAAAAAATATGAAAAATTTTTTGATGACTTGTTTATAAAAATTTTTTTCTCAGGATAATTTTCATTTAACCAATTAATTATATTCCATGAATCACTTACAAAGCCCTCTTTATAATCTAATACAGGAACTAATTTTTGTTTAGAAAATGAAATTTTATCTTTGTCAGTAAATCTTACAGGTATAGTTATGAATTCTATATTCTTGAGAATAAGACATAACTTTACATTCCAGCATGGAGGACTAAATCTTAAATCATTTTTGCCAGATAAATCGAAGAGCTTAAGCATTAATTATATGGATCCTTTTATTATATTGACTTTTAGAAAATAAACTATATTTAAGAATTTGGGTAATTGCTTCCCAACAAGCAATAACATTATTATGAGGTTAATATGACAAGACCGTTAGTCAAGCCGTTTCGTCCAGAATTTTCATCTGGACCTTGCGCTAAAAGACCTGGATGGTCTTTAGACGTATTAAAAAAAAGCTCACTTGGCAGATCCCACAGACATAAAGATTGTAAAAATAAATTAAAAGAAGTAATTGAGTTATCTAAGTCTATATTAAATATTCCAGATGATTATTTAGTTGGTATTGTTCCCGGTTCTGATACTGGTGCGATAGAAATAGCTATGTGGAACCTTTTAGGTTCAAGACCAGTTACAATGTTAGTCTGGGATAGTTTTGGTGCAGATTGGGCCAATGATATGCAATTACAATTAAAATTAAAAAATCTCGATATTATAAAAGTAGACTATGGAAAATTACCTAATTTAAGTGGTCTCGATTTCAAAGATGACATAGTATTTAATTGGAATGGAACCACTGCGGGTGTATGCGTTCCTAATGGAGAATGGATAAAAAGTTCACATAATGGATTAATAATATGTGATGCAACTTCAGCAGCTTTTGCTATGGATATTGATTGGTCAAAATTGGATGTAGGTACATTTTCGTGGCAAAAATCTCTTGGAGGTGAAGCCGGTCATGGTATGATTATTCTTTCTCCCAAGGCTGTTGATAGAATAAATACATACAGTCCAAATTGGCCAATACCAAAATTATTTCAACTAAAAAAAAATAATAATATAAATTTAGATATTTTCTCAGGTTCAACTATAAACACACCCTCAATGATGTGTGTTGAAGATTTTCTGGATGTGTTGAATTGGTCTGATGAAATAGGAGGGTTAAAAGAGTTAATAAAAAGGTCAAAAGATAATTTAGATATAATTAAAGACTGGGTATCTTCATCGACTTGGGTTGATTTCTTGTGTGAAGACCTTAATAATTTATCAAGCACATCAATATGTTTGAAATTCACAGATACTAAGTTAACTCCAGAATCTCTTGAAACAAAAAATATTATAGAAAAAAATATAATAAAGTTGTTAGAAGAAAACAATGTAGCATTTGATATTGGTAGTTATAGATCTGCTCCTCCTGGATTAAGAATTTGGGGGGGGCCTACAGTTGATAATGACGACATAAAAAAATTATTACCTTGGTTAGATTGGGCCTACTACAAATCATTAAGAGATATAGATATTTAAATATAAATTGAGAGTCAGAAAATGCCAAAAGTTTTAATAAGTGATAAATTAAGTGAATCTGCAGTTGATATTTTTAAAAAAAATAAAATTGAGACAATATACAATCCTGGCTTAAGTCATGAAGATTTGCTAAAGGAAATTTATAAATATGATGGACTTGCGATTAGATCGGCTACAAGGGTTACCGAAGAGGTTTTTGAGAATGCTAATAATTTAAAAATTGTAGGCCGTGCTGGTATTGGAACTGACAATATTGATAAATTATCGGCTACTAAAAATGGTGTAATTGTAATGAACACACCCTTTGGGAATGCTGTTACTACAGCTGAGCATGCTATAGCTCTTATGATGTCACTTGTTAGAATGATCCCGCAGGCTGATAGTTCTACTAAACTAGGTAAATGGGAAAAATCTAAGTTTAATGGTACTGAAATAAATGGAAAGTATTTAGGCTTAATTGGTTGTGGAAATATTGGATCTATTGTGGCAAGTAGAGCATTAGGTCTAAAGATGAAGGTTTTAGCATTTGATCCATTCCTTATACAAGAGAAAGCATCTGAATTAGGAGTTGAAAAGGTAGACTTGGAATACTTACTTAAGAACTCTGATATTATATCTTTGCATACACCTCTAACTGAAGATACTAAAAATATAATTTCATCTGAAGCAATTAGCATGATGAAAAAAGGATCGAGGATCATTAACTGTGCTAGAGGAGGTCTTGTAGACGAAGTGGCTTGTAGAGCAGCACTAGAAACAGGTCATTTGGCAGGTGCTGCTTTTGACGTTTTCACAGAAGAGCCTGCTAAAGAAAATATTTTATTTAATGCTCCTAATTTTGTAGCAACCCCTCATTTAGGTGCGGCTACAATTGAGGCTCAAGAAAATGTTGCTATTCAAATAGCTCAACAAATGTCAGATTATCTTAATACAGGAGCTGTGGTAAATGCTCTCAATTATCCTAGTGTGTCTGCAGAGGAAGCACCAATCCTTAAACCTTATGTAAGATTAGCATATCTAATGGGATCATTTTTAGGACAAGTTACACAAGAGGGTATATTAAGTATAAAATTAGAACTAGAAGGTAAAGCATCAAATCTCCTTGACGTACCTTTAATGGCAAGCTTATTAGTGGGAATTTTAGAACCTTCTTCTGCAGCTGTTAACAATATAAGCTCAACGTCAATTGCTTCTAGTAGAGGTATTAACTTATCAACAATCAAGCACGAAAGAAGGTGTGATTATGAAACTTTGCTTAAAATTACTATTAAACATGACAATGGTGAAAGAACGATTACAGGTACTTTAATTGCCGGTAACAAACCAAGAATAATAAATATTCAAGGAATTTCAATCGAATCAGAGTTTCCAAAAAATGCTTTATATCTAAGAAATTATGATAAACCAGGTTTCATTGGAGATTTAGGTAATAAGCTAGGAAATAATAACATTAACATCGCTTCTTTCCATTTAGGGCGTCGGAATGTAGGAGGTGAAGCAATAGCGTTAGTAGAGATAGATGGAAAGATTGATGATAAAGTTATATCTGAAATAAGAAATTTACCCCAAGTTGCAAGAGTAAATTCAATTAATTTTGAAGGTAAATAATTAGTATTTCTTTTAAAGATTTATTAGATACATTTATAACTTTGGTATATATAAAAGAGTTTTCACAATTAAGGTACTAGTAATGACCGATACACCAACTCAAAAAGGGCTATTACCTGCAGGATTAAGTGATGTTCTTTATCCAAAAGCTCAAGTTCAAGCAAAAAAAATTGAAAGTTTGTTAGATGTGTTTTCTAATTATGGTTACTTAAGAGTTAAACCTCCCTTAGTTGAATACGAAGAAACTCTATTATCTGATGGACCTGGAACAGTGTTAAAGGATTCTACTTTTAGAATTATGGATCCTTTATCACAAAAAATGATGGCATTAAGATCAGATGTAACAGCTCAAATATCTAGAATAGCTTCCACAAGATTATCTCATTTAACACGTCCACTCAGATTATCTTATTCTGGAGATGTTTTAAGAGTACGAGGGGATAGTTTTAATACCGAGCGCCAAAAGACCCAAGTTGGTGCAGAATTAATTGGATTTGAGAATGAATTTTGTGATGCTGAAATTATTCTAATTTGTTTAAAAGCACTTAAATCAATTAATATTGAAAATATAACAATTGATATAAACTTACCATTTTTAAGAGAGTTTCTCTTGAGAGACCTCTCATCTTCCCTTAAAGAGGAAATTGATAAAGCAATAGATTTAAGAGATAAAAAAAGTCTAAAAAAGCTTAAATTTAAGTACTCTAAAATTGTACTAGATCTTATGGAATCTTCTGGTGATTATTCATTTTCCACCAATTTTTTACGTAAATTAAAATTTGAAGGTTTTATTAATGATGTTAGAGATTATTATTTAAAAGTAATTGATATAGTTGATAAGAATGTTTCATCTATTAAGATTTCAATTGATCCGCTTGAGAACAGAGGATTTAATTATCATACTGGTTTATCCTTTACAATTTTTTCTGAAAATCTAAAAGGTGAAATTGCTAAAGGTGGAAGGTACAGAACTTTAAATGGTGAAACAGCAATTGGATGTACAATTTACACTGAAAGAATTTATTCTAATTCAAAATCTACTATAGATAAAAGTATAGTGTATGTACCTTATCTTAATATAAATGACGCAGATTACATTATAAGTAAAGGTTATAGAGTTGTTTTTGGAAATAACTTAACCTCCGATCTAAAGAAAGATGCTTTTAATCAAAAATGCCAATTTATTTGGGAAAATAAAAAGATCGTCAAATTAGAAACCTAGTTAAAAAATAAGAAGTTTAAGGAATGTTTTATGAGTAATGTAGTAGTTATTGGAACGCAATGGGGTGATGAAGGTAAAGGTAAGATTGTTGATTGGTTATCAGAAAAGGCTAACTTAGTTGTTCGATTTCAAGGCGGACATAACGCAGGACATACTTTAGTTGTAAATGAACGAATTTTTAAATTATCTTTGTTACCAAGTGGAATTGTAAGAGAAAATACAATTGTTTTGATTGGTAATGGAGTTGTAATAGATCCTTTCCATTTAAAAAAAGAGATTGATGAATTAAAAACTCAAAATATTAAAATATCCTCTGAAAATCTAATTATCTCAGACTCTGCTTTTTTAATTCTACCTATACATCAAGTGATAGATAAATTAAGAGAAAATAAAAAAAATACTGAAAAAATTGGAACTACAGGAAGAGGTATTGGTCCTTCCTATGAGGATAAGGTTGGTAGAAGAGGTTTAAGAATATGTGATCTTTTTGATAAATTTGAATTATCTTCTAAACTCTCAAAATTATATGACTTTCATAATATATGGTTAAAATCAATGGGTGAAAAAAAACTTGACCCAGAAAATATTCTAGAAAACCTTTGGGATTTAGGACAAACCTTAAAATCCTACGTTCAGCCCTCTTGGCTCTTAATTAATAGATATAACCAATCTGCATCAAATATCCTATTTGAAGGAGCTCAAGGTACTTTTCTAGACGTAGATCATGGTACTTACCCCTTTGTTACTAGTAGCAATACCACAGCTTCACAGGCAGGCATGGGTTCAGGTTTAGGGCCAACAGATATAGACTACACGTTAGGTATAACTAAAGCTTATACTACAAGAGTTGGATCCGGTCCTTTTCCTACAGAAGATAATGGTAAAGATGGAATATTATTAGGTAAAAAAGGACATGAATTTGGAACTGTTACTGGTAGGCAAAGACGATGTGGGTGGTTTGATTCAGTTCTAGTTAAACAAGCTGTATCTTTATCAAGTATTAAAGGTATTGCTTTAACTAAATTAGATGTTTTAGGCGAATTTGATGAAATTAAGATTTGTACAGGATATTCTCTGAATGGCAAAAATATCAATTACTTACCTTCAGCAGAAAAAGAACAAAAGCAGATAAAACCTATATATGAGGTCCTTAAAGGATGGAAAAAAGATATAGTCGGTGTAAAGAAAATAAATGATTTACCTGAAGAGGCTAAAATTTATATAAAAAGAATAGAAGAGCTCGTAAAATGTCCAATAATTTTGATTTCAACAAGTCCAGAAAGATCTGATACTATTTATATCAAGGATCCTTTTAATCCAAGTTAGTCCTCATTTAATTCAATTAACTTCAGCTCTTTAGCTTTAGATTTTACAATAGTTTGAAGTTTTTCAAATGCTCTAGTCTCAATTTGTCTTATTCTTTCTCTACTAACTTTGTATTCTTGAGATAAGTCTTCTAATGTTTTAGGAATTTCAGTCAATCTTCTTTTAATTATAATATCTTTTTCTCTAGGTTTTAAATAATCAAGAGCTTCTAACATCATTTTATTTCTGATATTTTTTTCTTGATGATTAACATATTGAGTTTCTTGATTATCTCTTTCGTCGGTGAGCATGTCTTGCCATTCAGCTTCTTCTCCATCTTGACGATTTATTTGTGAATTAAGAGAATGATCGCCACCTAACATTCTTCTATTCATACTAACAACATCAGCTTCAGAAACGTCGAGTGTTTTGGCAATGTGATTAACTTGGTTAGGTGTAAGATCACCATCTTCTAAAGCATTAATTTTGCCTTTTATTTTTCTTAAATTAAAAAATAATTTTTTCTGACTTGCAGTTGTCCCAATTTTAACTTGAGACCAACTTCTGAGCACGAATTCCTGTATAGCTGCTTTTATCCACCACATTGCATATGTTGCTAACCTAAATCCCTTTTCTGGATCAAATTTTTTAACAGCATGCATCATCCCAATATTACCTTCTGCGATAAGATCAGCAATTGGAAGACCATATCCTCTGTAGCCCATTGCAATTTTTGCTACTAGCCTAAGATGGCTAGTCACAAGTTTATGAGCAGCTTTAGTATCTTGTTTTTCAAGCCAATCTTTTGCAAGTAAATATTCTTCACCAGCTTCAAGCATTGGAAATTTTTTGATATGATCTAAGTATCTACCTAAATTGTTATCTGGTGAAACTAGAGATAAGTTCATGTTATCTACATTACTCAATGTCATCTCCGGATTAATAATTGATTTATATATAGTGTTTTTTTGCTTTTATTTAAAGTGTTTATAAAAATTAAATAAGTTATACCTTTAGAACATCAATAAGTATAGAGATATCTTTTGGTAACTGGCTAGAAAATTCTAAATATTTGTTATTTATTGGATGATGAAAACAAAGTTTTGATGCGTGCAAAGCTTGTCTACTAAAAGATTTGATTAATTTATTTTTTTCTTTAAAGCATGAATTTTTAAAATTTTTTTGTGTTATTGACTTCCCATATAAATCATCTCCAATTATACCATGGCCTAGATATGACATGTGAACACGAATTTGATGAGTTCTCCCTGTTTCAAGTTTACACTCAATTAAACTAGCAAAAGGGGTAAAAACATCTAACACTTTCCATTTTGTAATAGCCATTTTACCTTTTTCTACAACAGCCATTTTTTTTCTATTTGTTTGAGATCTTCCAATAGGTTTTTCAATAATACCTTTATTTATAGGTTGTCCCCATACAACAGCATTATATCTTCTATCTAAATCATGGTTAAAAAAAATTTTACACAGATTTGAATGTGCTAATTCTGTTTTTGCAATGACCATTACACCGCTAGTATTTTTATCTAGCCTATGTACCACACCTGGTCTCTTAACACCTCCAATTCCTTTTAAATTTTCACCACAATGATAAAGAAGAGCATTTACTAGGGTTCCATTGGGATTTCCAGGTGCTGGGTGCACTACCATGCCAGAGTTTTTATTAATGACAATAATAAATTCATCTTCATATAGAATATCTAATTTAATATTTTCAGGTAAAGGTATAGCTTCACTAGGTTTTGATAACTTAATTTCAACAATTTCACAATTTTGAATCTTTAATGAAGGATTATTTACTGTTTTACCGTCTACTTTTAGTTGTTTATTTTCTATTAAATTTTTAACTCTACTTCTAGAAATAGAAAAGTTATTTTCATTTATTAGTTGTTTTGTTGAGTCACTTACTTTAATAGCTTCAGTAACCCATGTATCAAGTCTTTCAAAAGGTAAATTGAAGTCTTTTACAACAAGTAGAATTTTAATAGGAACTGTCATGTCTAATATATTTGACCCAAAAACCGAAAAAACTTCTTTTGTAGTTTCTAATATAAGGGCTATAAAAATTATTGCTATAATTTTAGGACTTTTAATTATTATTGGGTTAATTTTTCTATTTTGGGGATTAGGAAAAAAATATAATAAACTCAATAATATTCCTGTTGAAAATAAAACCCTCAAAGATGATGAAGAGCATACAAAAAAAATTGACTTTAATGAACCAACTGGTGCTCAATTAATCTCTTCATCTTTAGGGTCCAATAATGAAATTTTATTACGATATCTTTACAAAGGTAAAAACATGTTAGTGGTATTAGACGTCAAAACAAAAAAAATTAAATCTATTATGACTATTAAAAAGGGTCAAAACAGTTTCAAAATTAATTAGTAAAACAAGAATTCATAATGTATGAAAAAAAAATTTTAATTGGAACTGACACAACTTCTGGCATTGCTCCACAGATATTAGATGCAATTGTAGAAGCTTCACATATAAAAACATCGCCTTATGGTAATGATATTTTCACAGAAGAATGTAAAAATATTGTTAAAAATGTTTTTGAAAAAAGTGATTTAGAAATCATCCCAATGGTCTCTGGGACAGCCTCAAACTCTCTAGCATTATCATCTTTCCTGAGGTCTTATGGCAGCATTATCTGTCATAGTGATGCACATATCAATAAAGATGAAGGAGGAGCGCCAGAGTTCTTTTCTGGAGGTGGCAAGTTACTTACTATTTCAAATTCTCTAGGACGTATTAATGCTCAAGATCTTCAAAAAAAAATTGATGAAATAAACTTCAAACGTAAATCAAGCTCTTTAATATCTGGTGTTTCAATTACACAATTAGCTGAAAATGGAACTATATATACATTAGATGAAATAGATGCGATAAGCAAAATTTGCAAAAAAAATAACCTCTATCTTCATATGGACGGAGCTAGATTTTCAAATGCATTAGTCTCCCAAGAATTAATATCTCCTGCAGAAGCCACATGGAAAGTTGGAGTTGATTGTCTCTCACTTGGTGCAACTAAAAATGGTGCTATGGCAGCAGAATTAATAATATTTTTTAATAAAACATTAGCAAGTGAAGCCCAAAACCTTATAAAGCAGACTGGACATGTAATTTCAAAAACAAGATTTGTTTCTGCTCAGCTAAATGCATGGTTTAAAGATGGTTTGTGGCTAGAGTTAGCTAAGTTAGCTAATAAAAATGCTTTATATCTTAGAAATCAATTAATTGAATTCAAGGATTTTAAAATCTTATACCCAACACAAGGAAATGAAATTTTTGTAAAGATGAGCAATTTATCATATGATAACATTTTAAAATTAAATATTATCCCAAACTTATGGTATAAAATTGACAATGATCATTTAGTAATTAGGTTTGTAACATCTTTTGAAACAAATATAAGTCAGATAGATGAAATCATTGATAGATTGAAAACTTATTTTTGATTACATACCAAAATTTAAATTAATTGCTATACTTAGAAATATTGATTTAACTTGAGAAATTATGTCTTTTTCAAAAACAAATGCAAATTTCCCAATATAAAAGTATCCTAAGAATAATGGTAAAAGATATATCCTAATCATTAAAATTAGCCAAGCTATATAAATTGGTATTAATGGTTGGACAATAAAACTAGGTGTAATTTTATTTGTAATATTTATAATTGGATAAGCAAGCTTAGTTATAAATCGATATAAAACAAAATTACTAGCTTCACTTAAAAATAAATTTAAGATAAATTTTATTAACAAAATTAGCATTAAACATGCTAAAAAATAATCAGGAGCAATCAGCCATATAGGAAAGTTATTTATCATAAAGTTACCATACTAACATATTGTATAAATGAGAAATTATAATTTAAATTATATGTTATTTAAGCAAAAAACTTCTAATATTAGTTAATTCAGTTAACTAAAATATAGGTCTGAGGGGATCATATGAATAACCCACAATATATATATTCAATGTATAAATTAAGTAAGGTTTACCCTGGGGGTAAACAAGTAATTAAAGATATAAGTTTATCTTTCTTACCTGGAGCTAAAATTGGAGTTCTTGGGGGGAATGGAGCGGGTAAATCAACTCTGTTAAAAATTATGGCAGGTGTTGATAATGAATATAATGGAGAGGCAAAATTAGCCGATGGAATAAAAGTAGGTTATCTTGCTCAAGAGCCAGAACTAAATAGCAACTTGAATGTTTATGAAAATGTTATGGAAGGAATGGCTGAAGCAAAACAGCTTGTCGATGATTTTAATGCTATTTCTTTAAAATTCTCAGAAGATTTAAATGAAGATGAGATGGATCAAGTCATAACAAAGCAAGGTGAGTTGCAAGAACAAATTGATAACATGGATGCATGGGATTTGGATAGAAGAGCAGAGATAGCCATGGATGCATTGAGTCTACCACCAGCAGAGGCTAAGATAGATCATTTGTCTGGTGGTGAAAAAAGAAGAGTTGCTTTAGCTCAATTACTTTTATCAAATCCTGATTTTTTGTTATTGGATGAACCAACAAACCATTTAGATGCCCTTTCTGTAGCATGGTTACAAAGGTTTCTTCATGATTTTCCAGGTACTGTTGTAACCATCACTCATGACAGATATTTTTTAGATGAAGTTGCTGGCTGGATTTTAGAATTAGACCGTGGTGAAGGTATTCCCTTTAAAGGCAATTATTCTGGCTGGCTAGAGCAAAAGCAAAAGCGACTTGAACTTGAGGGAAAGTCAGAAGAGGCCAGAAAAAGAAAAATTAACGAAGAATTAGAATGGATAAAGTCAGCACCTAAAGCAAGACAAGCAAAATCAAAAGCTAGAATTACTTCTTATGAAGAATTAGTCTCGAAAGAACAGAAAAAAGAAATTAATACTGGAAACCTTGTAATACCACCTGCACCTAGACTTGGTAACGATGTAATAACTTTCAAAAACGTTAGCAAGTCCCTTGATGACAAATTATTAATAGATAATCTTAGTTTTAAACTTCCCCCAGGAGGAATTATAGGTGTGATTGGCGCAAATGGCGCAGGTAAGACTACTCTATTTAGATTAATAACTAAAGAAGTGGAACCAAACAGTGGAGAAATTTCAATTGGTGAAACTGTAAGTTTAAACTATGTTGATCAATCAAGAGATGATTTAAAACCAGACCAGAACGTATGGCAGTCTATTTGTGATGGATTAGATGAAATACAAATAGGTAAAAAGACTATTCAAAGTAGAGCTTATGTTGGTCAATTTAACTTCAAAGGATCTGACCAACAAAAAATTGTAAGTCAGTTATCTGGCGGAGAAAGAAATAGAGTGCATTTAGCAAAGATGTTAAAAGATCCAGGTAATGTTTTACTTTTGGATGAACCGACTAACGACCTTGATGTAGATACATTAAGAGCATTAGAAGAAGCAATTCTTGCTTTTTCAGGATGTGTAGTTGTAATTTCACATGATAGGTGGTTTTTAAATAAACTAGCTACACATATTCTCGCTTTTGAGGGAAGTAGTCATGTAGAGTGGTTTGAAGGAAACTATCAAGATTATGAGTTAGACAAAAAAAGGAGATTAGGTGATGAAGCGCTTAATCCAAAACGATTAAAATATAAACCTATATTAAGATAAATTAATTATCTCTAGTCATTTTGTTCAATAATGTGTCAAAGTTGCCTCTATTTTTCCTCAAAATAGATAAAGCTTCGGCTTTTTGTGAGCTTACTAAAGATATGCCTTCTATTTCCAAATCAAGAATTAGAAATGATCCATTTTTATTCGCAGCTAATTTCCACAAAAGATTTATATCAGGTTTTTTCTTATTAGGATCTTCAATTAATCCTCTTACATAAATTAGTTTTTTACCACGTCTTTCAGATTTTATTGGTTTATAAGATAATGTTGCTAGAGTGTTAAGATGATCTTCAATAGTAATGACTATTTGTTTTAGTAAAGCAGCTTTATACTTTTCTTTTTGTATTTCTGAGGCCTTTTTCCAAAAAGACCCAGTTGTGGCTTTGCTCATAAAATCAAGATTAATATATTTTTTTATTAATAATTCAATTTTTAAGGATCTCTCATTTGGTTCTAGTTTTACAGTGTCAATAGCATGTTTTTGAGCCTCTAAAATCATTTGTTGAATAGTAGATTCACCCATTTTCAAATTATCTGATAAAGATTTATTAATATTAACGTTAAAAATCATAAAAATTAAAAACGTATAACTTAAAAAATTGCTTATTTTTTTTCTAATCCAAAAGCTTTTCAAATTCTGCATCCAAATTGTTATTTTTATTCTCAATATATTTTTCACTATAAATTTCATTACGCCTATTTTGTAGGTAAAAAGATCTAACTTTGACATAAGGATCAGCTGAAAGATAAATGTTGTCGAGTGTTTTAGACATTTTACTTCTCTTGTCAATTATATTAATAGGAACTTCAGCTAAGTTCAAATCATCAATTGAATTAGAAGATAAAGTTGCCATATTTTGTCTGTCTAGGATAGTTCCAGTTAAATCCCTAGTTGTTTTTGGTCCAATTAAGGGCACCATCAAAAAGGGTCCTTCTGAAACATTTAACCTAGCAAGGGTTGATCCAAAATCTCTCTTTTTAATAACAGTTTCGCCTTTGTCTAGATCATAAAAACCTAGTGTAAGGCCATTTAAAAGAAACTTAGCTGATGCTAAAATCGTATTTTCCATATCTGTTTGTAGAGCGCTGTTAATTATAGTATTAGGCGTGTCCATCCATTGAAGATGATTACTAACACCTGATCTGATTTTTGTAGGAACTTTTTTGACATAAGTTTTGCTTATTGGTGATATAATTTTCTGATCTACATATTTATTGAATTGAAATACGTTTCTATTTATTTTTTCGAATGGATCTCTATTTTCAGATGCAAACTTGGTAGGATTTGAGCACCCATTTAAAATAAACAAAGCTGCTATGAATTTTACAAATAAAAATTTCTTAGTCATGTAATGAACACACGTTAATTAATTAAATCATAATTTTATTATTATTAATTTATTAAATTTGTACAAGTTAAACCACAAATATGTTAAAAATATGTAAGTGTTTTTCTTAAATTCTTTATAATAAAATATAAAAAAATTATGACCCAATTTTATAATCATCAAGCATTTATAGACCTTAATGATTCTCAAAAAGAGGCTGTGAAAAATCTTGATGGCCCTTTATTAGTACTTTCTGGCGCAGGAACAGGAAAAACCAGAGTTCTTACTGCAAGACTAGCAAACTTATTATATAGTAATAAGACTAAGCCATGGAATATTCTTGCAGTAACTTTCACTAATAAAGCTGCAAAAGAAATGAGAATCAGACTTGAAAGTTTAATTGGGCCATCAGCAAACTCGGTATGGTTAGGTACCTTCCATTCAATAGCTGCTAGAATATTACGAGAAAATTCAGAAGTTATAGGTTTAAATTCAAATTATACAATTATAACTCCAGATGATCAGATTAGGCTTCTAAAACAAATAATGATTGATCAAGACATTGATATTAAAAAGTTTACTCCAAAAGCAATGTCTAATTTAATTAGTTCTTGGAAAGATAAAGGTTATAAACCTAATGACATAAATCAATCTGATAATGATTTCTTTGCTAATGGTAAAGCAATAAACATATATAAATCTTACCAAACAAGATTGGTAACTTTAAATTCTGCTGATTTTGGTGATTTACTGTTATATAATTTAACCATATTTACGGAACATTCAGACATATTACAAAAATATCAATCTAAAATTTTATTTTTTCTAGTTGACGAATATCAAGATACAAATACTATTCAATATTTATGGCTTAAATTATTTGCAAATAAATCTCAAAATATTTGTTGTGTAGGGGATGATGATCAATCTATTTATGGTTGGCGTGGAGCACAAGTTGGAAATATTTTAAAATTTGAAAAAGATTATACCACAGCTAAGGTAATAAAATTAGAAGAAAATTACAGATCAACTGGCCGAATATTAGAAGCTGCCAACAGTATAATTTCCAATAATAAAGAAAGATTAAGTAAAAAACTTAAAACTTCTTCTGGGGATGGAGACAAAATTAATTTAATTTCTGTATGGGATGGTGTTGAAGAAGCTAAAATAACCAGTTTAGAAATTGAAAACTTACACTCACTTGGCTTTAGATATGATCAAATAGCTGTTTTAGTTAGAGCAGGGCACCAAACTAGATATTTTGAGGAAAGATTTGTAGATATCGGTATTCCATATAAAGTAATTGGAGCAAAATTCTACGAACGTTTAGAAATCAGAGATGCTTTAGCTTATTTGAGAGTTGTCCAGCAACCTAACGATGATTTAGCGCTAGAAAGAATAATAAATGTTCCAAAACGAGGATTAGGAACAAGTACAACTAGTTTAATACATTCATATGCAAAAAATAATAATATTTCTTTTTTTTCAGCTTCTCAAGAATTGTTGTTGACTGACGAGTTAAGACCCAATGTAAAAAGAACATTACAAAATTTAATAAATCAATTTATTGATTGGAACAATCATAACAAAGAAATTTCTCATACAGACTTGGCTTTAAAAGTACTCGAAGAATCTGGGTATATAGGTCACTGGCAAAATGAAAATTCGATCGAAGGCGAAGGTAGATTAGAAAATTTAAAAGAGTTGATTAATGCTATGAGTGCTTTTGATAATTTATCAGGATTTTTAGAGCATATATCGTTAGTTATGGATGGAGATAATGAAGCTGAGGCAGGTGAAGTTTCTCTAATGACTTTACATGCTGCTAAAGGACTTGAATTTGATGCTGTTTTTCTACCTGGATGGGAAGAAGGTATTTTCCCAAGTCAGAGATCTATTGATGAATTAGGCTTGTTAGGTTTGGAAGAAGAAAGAAGGTTAGCTTATGTTGGAATTACGCGAGCAAAAAAAAGACTTTTTATAACCTTTGCGGCTAATAGACAAATTCATGGTTTATGGCAAGGCTCAATTCCGTCAAGATTTATAAGTGAATTGCCAAAAAAGATTATTAATGAAAATATAGAGGGTAATCTTGGAGCAGATGTGTCTAGCTATAATCAAATTGATTTTGACTTATCATCAAACAATTACTCATATGGGCCAGGATTTATTAGAGCAAAACAAAACGGCATCAAAAGTCTTAATGTTTATAAAAATTCTCAATTTGAGAAGAGCCTACCTGGCCCAAATTTAAACCTTAATGTAGGTCAAAGAGTTTTTCATCAAAAATTTGGTATGGGTCTTATTATTTCTTCAGATGGAGACAAACTGAATATAAATTTTGATAAAGCTGGTGAAAAGAAAGTAGTATCTAGTTTCGTTAAAATAATAGAATAAAACGCATAGTTATGGATTTATGGTCAATCAGAATTTTTGTAGAGGATAAGTTTAAAGAATTATTTTATGAATTTTTTGAAAATTTTGATGGATATTTATCATCTAGTTTGTTTCAGGATAAAGATTTAAGCGTCAGGTATGATATAAGCAAATCCTATGATTTAACGGCTAATAAATTAGGTGAGTTTCATCTAAATAAATATTGGATATTAGAAATTATTCTTAATATTAAACCTGACAAAAAGTTTATAAAAACCAAACTTAATTTCATTGCTAAGCAATTTAAACTAAATAAACTTTATGATTATAAAGAAAAAAATAATGATAAAGAATTTTTAAATAAAATTTACATATCTAAAATTATTAATAAAGATTGGCTTAAAGAAAACAGGTCATCATTTCCATCTATAAATATTGACAACTTTTATATTTATGGTTCTCATATTAAAAAAGAGTGTTCTGAAAATAAAATACCAATAAAAATAGATGCTTCCTTTGCATTTGGAACTGGATCCCATGAAACTACAAGGAGTTGCTTAAATTCCTTAACTTATTTATCTAAAATTTATAATCCAAAATCTGTATTAGATTACGGTTGTGGAACTGGAATTCTTGGAATAGCGTCAAAAAAAATCTTTAAAAATAATAAAATTACCTTTGTTGATATAGATATAAATGCATTAAAACTAACAAAACAAAATCTTACATTAAATAATATTATTAGCAGAGAGGTTTTACTTTCTAAATCAAACACAATGAAAAATTTCAACAAAAAAAAATATTATGATTTAATTTTTGCTAATATTCTTTTTGGTCCTCTAACAAGTTTAGCACCTAGACTTAAACTTATCTCAAAACCAAATTCATTTATAGTTTTATCAGGGCTTTTGAGTAATCAAATCACAAATATTGTTAATAGATATAAAATGTTTGGGTTTAAATTGAAAAAAAAGATTATTATAAATGGGTGGGGAACAGTAATAATGAGACGTCAATTTTAATTAAAGAGTAAAGTTTGAGTGCAAATTTAAAATTACTAATAAATAGTATGAAGTTAAAAAAACTAGACGCACTATTAGTTCCTAGAGCTGACATGTATTCTGGTGAAGAAGTTCCAGAAGATGAAGAGCGTTTAAAATATATTACAAATTTCTCTGGTTCTGCTGGGTATGCAGTAATATCCTCTAATTCATCTGTAAAATCTGTTATTTTTAGTGATGGTCGTTATGAACTTCAATTAAAAAAAGAAGTAGATGCAAAAAATTTTGATTGTGTGAATGGTGGTTTTAAAGATGTTTGTTTATTCTTAAATGCAAATGAAAAAAAACTAAAAAATATTGCAATTGATCCTTGGCTTTTAACATTAAAGCAATATGAATTATTAAAAGGTTTACTTAAAGGTTCAAAAATAAAATTTGAATTTGTTGATAAGAACTTAATTGATGAAATATGGGTTAAAAAAAATTTAATTGTTAAAAATAAAATCTTTGAAATTTCTAATCAAATTAATGGTGAACCTGCTTCTTCAAAATTTAACCGTCTTAAAAAAATAATAAAAAAGAATAATTGTGATTTTTATATCTTATTTAATCCTGCTGGTCTTTCATGGTTGCTCAATATTAGAGGTACAGATTTAAAGTATAGCCCAGTCATAAGGTCTTTTTGTGTTATTTCAAAAACTGGAGAAGTTTTTATTTTTACAAAAAATCATATGCTTAAGAAATATTTTTGTAAAAATAAGAAAATAAAAATTCATAACTTAGATGATTTTTTTAATTTGTTATTAAATTTAAAAAATAAAAAATTTCTAATTGATCCAAATTTTTTACCTTTAAAAATTTATCATATTTTAAAGGAAAATTATTTACCATACCAATTTATCAATTGCCCAGTAGATAAGTTTAAAGCCATAAAAAATCCTTTCGAATTAAGTGGATTTAAAAATGCTCATTTAAAAGACGGTTTAGCTATATTGAAATTCTTATTTTGGTTTGAAAAAAATGTTAATTCAAACAAACTTACTGAGATCTGCTTGTCTCAGAAACTTCTTGATATTCGTTCTTTAGATAAAACATTTATTTGTGAGAGTTTTGCTACAATTTCAGCATTTGAAGAGAATGGTGCAATTATTCACTATAAGGCAAGTAATTCTTCTAATAAAAAAATTGATAAAAGTAGTCTGTATTTAATTGATACAGGTGCTCATTATTTAGATGGAACTACTGATATCACTCGTACTCTTCTAGTTGGAAAAGCTAAATCGCAAATGTTGGATGATTATACTTTAGTTTTAAAAGGGCACATTGCAATTGCATCTGCTTCCTTCCCTGTAGGTACTAAAGGAAGGGAATTAGATACTCTAGGTAGAGTAGCACTATGGTGTGAAGGTAAAGATTATGCTCACGGAACAGGACATGGGGTAGGTCATGTTTTAAGTGTGCATGAAGGACCAATTTCAATTTCCAAAACATCTGAATGTTATATTGAATCAGGCATGGTGATTTCTAATGAGCCAGGATATTATAAAAAAGGTGAGTACGGTATTAGGATTGAAAACTTAGAATTTGTAAAAGAAAAGGCTAATAAAAATTTTTTATGTTTTGAAAATTTAACCAGAGTACCTTTGGAATTAAATCTAATTAATAAGCGTATGTTATCATCGTTTGAGATAAATTGGATTAATAACTACCATAAGAAAGTATATAAAGATTTATCAAAATTAATTGATAAAGATGATAAAGATTTACTTTTATTTTTGAAAATAAAAACTACCACCATTTAAACGTCAATTGATTTTATTATTTCAACCCATTCATTTTCATTTATTATTGGTATGTTTAACTCTTTAGCTTTTTTTGCTTTGGATCCGGGTTGTTCGCCAACAATTACATAATCTGTATTCTTAGAAACAGAGCTACTTACTTTTGCTCCTAAGTTATTTAGTTTTTGTTTTGCCTCATCACGACTCATAGTCTCTAATGTACCGGTCAATACTACTGTTTTGTCCTTATAGGGTGAGTTAATTAATTTTTGTTCAACATTTTCAATTTTTATATAATTCAAGAGTTCTTTTATCATTATAATATTAGAGGATGTATTAAAAAATAAGATTATATCCTCAGCAATATTCTCACCAATTTGATCAATTGAAACAAGTTTTTGGAATGAATCAGATAATTTATCATTAGCTTTTTCCATTTCGCTGCAAAAATTTTCAAAAGAATTATAATTTAAAGCCAATAACTTAGCATTGTTTTCACCAATCTGTTTTATCCCAAGAGCATAAATTAATTTATCTAGTGGAATTCTTCTCTTTGACTCAATGGAGTTTAAAAGATTAGAAACAGATAATTTTCCTAATCCTTCTCGTTTTTCTAAAAAATCTTTATACCTATAAATTTTAAAAATATCACTAAAATCATTTATGATTTTTTCTTTGAAGAGCATGATTATTAATTTGTCCCCTAAACCTTCAATGTTAAAAGCATTTTTAGAAACAAAATGCTTTAATTTTTCAACTGTTTGAGAAGGGCAATTGACCCCAGAAAGACATCTTCTAATTGCCTCACTTTTTGGTTTATATGTTTTTCCTCCACATGATGGACAAGAATTAGGTGGAACGTAAACTCTAGAATTATTTTGTCTTTTATCTTTTATTACTTCAGTGACCTGAGGAATAACATCTCCAGCACGCTGAATTTTTACAATATCTCCTACTCTAATATCTTTTCTTGAAATTTCGTCTTCGTTATGCAGTGTAACATTTGAAACTAGTACCCCCCCAACTTTTACAGGTTTTAATTTACCAACTGGTGTAAGAGCACCAGTTCTGCCAACTTGTGTTTCTATATTTAAAAGTATAGTTTCTACTATTTCAGGGGGAAGTTTGTGAGCAATCGCCCATCTTGGCGATCTAGACAAATTTCCTAACCTTTCTTGTAAAATTCTATCATTCACTTTGTATACTAGACCATCAATTTCATAATCTAAATCATTTCTTTTAGATATCATTAAATAGTAGAATTTTTTTATATCTTCAATTGTACTCGCTCTAAAGTTTTCTTGGTTTGTGTTGATACCCATTTGTTCAAATTTTTTTAAAAGATCAAACTGAGTTTTAATATTAAAATCATTTGTATATTCACCTACGGAGAAGGCATAAAAATTTAACTTACGTTCTTTTAAAATATTTATGTCTTTTTGTCGTATGGATCCTGCTGCAGCATTTCTTGAATTAGCAAAAACTTTCCCATTTTTTTCTATTTGTGACTTGTTAAGTTCTTCAAAATTAGCTTTTTTCATAAAGATTTCACCTCTTATTTCTATGAGGTTTGGATAATTTTCTTTTAATTTATGTGGAATATCTCTAATAGTTTTGACGTTATCAGTTACTATTTCACCTACCTTACCATCTCCTCTAGTCACAGCATTAAATAAATTTCCATTTACATAAAGAAGTGATATTGACAGACCATCAATTTTTGGTTCACACATAAAATCAATCTGAAAATCTTTTTTTACATTCAAAAATTTAAGAGTTCTCTCAATGAAATCATTTACGTCTTCGAAAGAAAACGCGTTATTAAGTGAAGTCATTGATTTTCTATGTTTATACTTTTGGAATTGATTAGAGGTTTGTGAGCCAACGGTTTTACGTTCCAAAAACTTAAATTCTGGATTTTCATTAATTAGAGTATCATATTCTCGACATAGTTTATCATATTCAAAATCCGAAATTTCAGGATTATCCTCAGAATGGTATTTATTATCATGAAAATCGATTTTATTTTTTAATTGGTTTAATTTATTGAAAATTTTTGTATTCATTAGGTTAATTATCTAATAGTTTCTGAGCCGCTTCTCTAGCTTCATTTGTAATGGTTTGTCCAGAAACCATTCTTGCTATTTCTTCAACTCTTTGATTAATGTTTAATTCAGTAACTTTAGAAATAGTTTTATTTTGAATATCTTGTTTTTCTATTAGATAATGATTGTGTCCTTTTGAAGTTACTTGTGGAGAATGTGTTACCACCAATGTTTGATATGTCTTTCCTAGTTTTGCCAATCTTAGACCAACAGCGTTTGCAGCTGAACCGCCAATCCCTGAATCAATTTCATCAAAAATAATTGTTCTATTTTGTATTTCAGTTTCAAGTACAACTTTAATAGCAAGTAAAAATCTAGATAGTTCACCGCCAGACGCAATTTTATTAATTGGCTTTTTATCCATCCCAATATTTGTTGAGGCAAAAAATATCACTTTATCAATTCCATCAATAGAAGAATCTTCAAAATCAATTTCTTCAAATTTAATTTCAAAATTTGCATTTTCTAATTTTAAGTAAGGGAGTTCCCTATTTATTTTTTCTGATAAATTAGTTGCAGATCTTTGTCTACTTTCTGACAATAATCTACTATTTAATCTAAAATTTTCTTTAGCTTTGTTGTACTTCTCTATAAGTTCATTTAAGTTAGAGCTGTTTATGTTAAGTTCTTCTAACTTTTTCTCTAATTCTATTTTTATTTTTATCAAGTCATCAACTTCGCACTTATGTTTTCTTGCTTGTGAACGTAATTCGTGAAGTCGATCGTCAATGGATTCTAAGTTGTCTGTTTTTTCATTTATGTCTGTACTTTTTTTATTTGCAAATATCTTTAATTCCTCAATTTCTATTTTAGTTCTATAAATAGTATCAATTGCTTCGTCTAAATTAGGTTGCTTGTAAAATTTGAGATCTTCAAATTCCTTTAACAATTTATTAATTAAATCTTCTAATCCATTTTCATCTTCTATAATAGATTTAGCTCTAATTATTGTATTATAAATTTTTTCACGATTGCTTAATTGCTGCTTGGTTTGGTTCAATTCTGCTTCTTCTCCATTTTTAGGATTTAATATATTTAGTTGATCTAATGAATCTTTTATCCATTCACTATCATCATTTAATTCTTTTTCCTTCTTTTCTGTCTCATTGATCAAATTTTTAAATTTTTTCATCTCATTAAATGAAATTTTAGCATTTTCAATTAAGTTATTGTGATTAGAAAAATCATCTAATAGTGATAAATGTGTTTTTATATCTAAAAGACCTCTATCTTCAAATTGACCTTGAATTTCAATTAAATAGTCAGTTATCTCTATAAGCGCATTTCTTGTTATAATTGTATCATTAACTAAACATTTTGATTTTCCATCAGCTTTGATCTGACGTCTAATTATTAGCTCATCTTCTAATTCTATATCATATTTTTGTATAACTTTAATAACTGGATGCTTTTCATTGATTTGAAATATTGCAGTTACAGAGGCATCATTTTCACCATGTCTAATTAGGTTAAAATCAACTCTGTTACCAACAATTAGACCCAAACTATCAAGTAAAATTGACTTACCAGTTCCAGTTTCACCTGTTAACACTGTAAGTCCTTTTTTGAATTCTATTTTGATTAATTCTATAAGGACAATATTTTTAACAATTAATTCTTTAAGCATTTTCTTATTAAAAAAAATCTTTGAAAAAATTTATAATTGAAAATTCGTCATCTTTTTGTTGATTGAGTTTAGATTTATTTTTCAATAAAGTTTTACTAAGTTTTGTCCACTCACTTTTAGGAAAATTATAATCAAGTAATGCATTACTTTTAATAGCTTCATCATTTAACCCAAGCATAAGAAAAGCTTCACTTAATCTATATAGTGTTTCTGGAATAACAGACGTATTTTGATAATCTTGTAGTATAGATTTAAATCGTTTGATTGAACTTCCTGGGGCACCTTTTCTTAAATAAAATTTTGCAACATTTAATTCATTTTTTGCAAGTGTATTTTTTATCAATTGTATTTTTAATTTTGCATCTTTAGCGTAAGTTGTATTAGGGTATTTGGTGATAATTAAATTGAAATATTTCAGTGATTTAATTGAGGTGCTTGGGTCTCTATCTTCATTAGAAATCTGTGCATAGTAACTCATGGCCAATAAATAGTGAGCATATTCTGTCAATTCTCCTTTAGGGTTCATTTCTATAAAAGAACTTAATTTTGCCACAGCTTTTTTGATATCATTTTTTTGATACAACGAATAGGCAGACATTACTTCTGATTTTGATGATAAAGAAGAAAAAGGATAATTTAAAAAAACATTGTCAAATTCTAACGTTGCTGAACTAAAACTACCTTTTTTAAGAGAAGCTAAAGCTTTCGAGTATAGTTCTATATCAGATGGTTGGGATATTTTGTTATCTGATTTAGTATTGGTGCAGTTTGATAATATAAATGCAAGGAAAAATATTTTAAATATAATCAGCTTTTTATTTATGAGTTCTATCATGATTTTTCTGATCTAATTCATTTGGACAACTTTATTATGAAAAATAAGGTTTGTATATTAAAATCAACTTAATATTTCTTACAAAGTACTAGGCAACACAAGTTATATGAGTTGAGGCGTTGTTATTATCAATTAAATCATGAAATTTATCATTGTTATTTTCAGGCAGAATATCTTCAATGCTATAATTATTTTTGTTTTTTAGTACCTCTCTAACAAGTTGTTGGTTTAAATTGTGACCAGGGGCAAAACAATCAATATTTCCAACTAATTGCATACCTAATAAATAAAAATCCCCAATACAGTCTAGAGTTTTATGCTTTACGAATTCTTTTTCTAATCTTAATCCATCGGGATTTAATATTTTATATTTATCAACTACAATGGCGTTATTTAAATTACCTCCAATAGCAAGTCCAGCAGTTCTCATTTTTTCTATATCTTCATAAAGAGTATAGGTTCTAGCCTTTGATAAATTATTAATAAAATTATCTTGTGTATGAGTATAAAAATATTCTGAGTATCCAATTATAGTCTTAGGATAATTAATAGAGATATTAATTGATAATGTGTTGGATGGAGAAATTGAAATAAATCTATCTCCACTTTTTACTTTTACTTTTTTTAGAATCTTAAAAATTTTCTTTCTTTTATTTAAGGCTTTGATACCAGAGTCTAGAATTTTTTTTACATACTCGTTAGAGCTTCCATCTAACGCAGGTAATTCTGAAGAGTTAGTTTTAACAATAGCATTATCTATACCCAATGCACTCAATGCAGCCATTAAGTGTTCAATGGTAGCAACAAAATTTCCGCTTGAGTTAGCTATTTTTGTACATAATCTAGAATCTACCACATTATCAATTACAGCTTTGATAAAGTTATTGTTTTTTAAATCAGTTCTCTCAAAAACAATTCCATAGTCAGCTTCAGCAGGCTCTATACTCATTGATACGGCTCTACCACTATGAACACCAACACCAGAAAAATGAATTTTTCTTTTAAGAGTTTTTTGTAATAAAATATTAGGTGTTGTTGTATTAATGTAATTCATATTCAATTCCTCGAATATACTTCTATAACTCTTTATAATTAAATACAAATCACATATAATTACCAAATATTTCAATTTACATCAATTTGCTTGCCTTCTTAAAAATGCTGGAATTTCTAGTACTTTTTCGTCTATATCTTCATCCTCTAGTTCAATTTCAGTTAGGTCAATCTGATGTTTGTCAATTGTGGTTTGATCTTCATTCTGAAACAGATCAAAGTTATTGTTTTTATTTTCGGATACTTCGTCATTTTTGCTCAGATCAAAATTAACTTCCTTTTTATGTTTGTTTTCTAAATTTTGATCTTCTTGTTTAGAATTAGATATCATATTAGTCTTTTCTAATTCTGTTCCAATAATTTTATCTTCTTGTAGATTTAAATTTGGATCTAATTTTATTTCACTTGCCTTATGATTACCAAAAAAAGATGAAACACGATTCAACAAAGATTGAGGCTTAGATTGAGTAAATTGGTTGTCAGGTTTATTGTCGAAAATTGATTTGAGTTCTTCATTATTTATGTTGATGTTATGAGCATTCTCATCCACTACAGGCTCATTTTCTTGTTTTGTATCTAATCTGTTAATCTCAGATACTAAATCAATTTGGTCAATGTTACTTTTCTCTAAAACTTCTATATCATCGTCGATAGAAACTTTTTCTGTTTTATATTCAGAACTCTCTGTTTCTAAACCTAAATTTTCTTTTTTTGAAATAAGCTGATCTTTATCTATTTTATTATCAAAATAATTTTGATTTTCATTTCTGTTTATGCCAGTTGCAACTACTGATACTTTTATTATTCCTTCAAGATTATTGTCAATAGATGATCCAAAAATAATATTTGCATTTTCATCTACTTCATTTCTAATTTTACTTGCTGCTTCATCTACTTCAAATAATGCCATATCAGGACCGCCTTGAATATTTAGTAAAATTGATCTTGCGCCTTTAATATTTGTATCGTCAAGGAGTGGATTATTAAGGGCTTCTTGTGCTGCATTTTTAGCTCTATTTTCTCCTGAACTTTCACCTGTACCCATCATAGCACTGCCCATGTTCGCCATTACAGTTTTGATATCAGCAAAATCTAAATTAATCATCCCAGGATTAGTGATTAAATTTGTAATGCCACAAATACCTTGATAAAGAACGTCATCAGCCATTTTAAATGCTTCAGCAAAAGTAGTTTTTTCATTAGCTATTTTAAAAAGATTTTGATTTGGGATCACTATTAATGTATCTACATTTTCTTTTAACATGGACAAACTTTTTTCTGCTACATCCATTCGTTTTTTTCCTTCAAAATCAAAAGGTTTAGTTACTACTGCAACTGTTAATATCCCTTTTTCTCTAGCTGCTTTTGCTATGACTGGAGCCGCTCCTGAACCAGTTCCTCCACCCATACCAGTAGTAATGAATAGCATATTAACATCACTAAATTCAGCGATTATTTCTTCAATTGATTCTTCTGCGGCTTTTTTACCAGTTTCTGCATCAGATCCTGCTCCAAGTCCTAAAGTTATACTCTTGCCAAGTTGTATTTGTTTGGATGTGAGGCTTCTTGACAAAGCTTGACCATCGGTATTTGCAACCAAAAAATCTATATTTTCTATTTTTTCACTAATCATAGTGTTCACTGCATTACCTCCAGCTCCTCCAATTCCGATTACACATATTTTAGGTTTTGTGTCGTTTATGTTTTCTGGTATTGTGATATTAAGGGTCATTTTTTTCTCCTTTATTAAGTTATTATTAGATTTAATTTATAAATTCTGATCAAACCAATTACCTAATCTTCCAAAATATTTTAATATTCCTCCTTCCATTTTTTGTAAGTTGAAATTTTTTTCTTTTTCTAAACCTTTAATAAGTAAACCTGTTAAACAAGCAAATGAGGGTGTTTGAGCAATTTCTGGCAAGTCAGTTAAACCAATAGGCCTTCCAATTCTTACGTTAGATCTAAAGTAATTCTTGGCAAACTCTAGTATATTGCCAAGGTTTGCTCCACCACCACATAAAATAACCTTATTAATATAATTCGTATTAAGTTTTAAACGGCTTAATCGTTCGTGAACAAGTTCAAATATTTCTTCAACTCTAGGTTTTATTATTGCGGTTACCATGGCTTTAGGTATCTTTTGTGTAATTAGATCGCCTTGATCAGATATAACTGGAATATCAAGATTTATATATTCATCAGTTTCATGAGAAAGAGTAGATCCATGTAAAATTTTTACTTTTTCTGCATCCTCTGATTTTGTCCCTAAGCCTTTAACTATATCACTAGTAATGTGCAAACCACCAACTGGTATACAGTCTGAAAAAATTATTTTATTATTTAAAAATACTCCAACACTTGTTATGTTTGCTCCAAGATCTATTATCACAGCTCCATTGTTTTTTTCATCCTCTAGTAAAGTTGATGCACCTGATGCGTCAGGATTTATAAAGAATTTTTCAACAGATAAGTGGCATAAATTTATTGCACTAGACAGATTTTTAATTACCGATTTTTGACCGTAAATAAAGTTCATTTCGGTAGTAAGGGTGTCTGTAAATATTCCAATGGGGTTGTCTACAATAGTACCATTATCAAGATAGTATTTAATTACGGATGAAGATAATATTTGGAAGTTATCAATTAAATATTTGTTTTTTAATTTAATTATTTTTGATATATCTTTTTTTTCAACTCTCCCATTTTCTATTTTTAATTTACTTCTAAAAATTTTTGTAATTGGTCTTCCACCTGAAATATTGCAAATTACTTTACTTATATTAAATCCTGCCATTGATTCAGCACCCTCAACAGCTCTAGCAATTGAATTTGCAATTTCTTTCATGTCAGTTACTTGACCATTTGAAATTCCTAGAGAAGCATGTTGTCCAAAACCAAGAGCCTTTACCTGAATATTATTATTGCTAACAGGGGTTCCAATCAAACATGATACTTTACTATTACCAATGTCTAACACACTTAATATGTTTTTAGATTTATTAATACTATTCATAACCGTCATGAATTTTTCTTTTTATAAATTAGATTTTTATCTATATTGATTTTACCAAGAATTTGATTTGAGTTTCTAAGGTCTAATTCTGTAAGGTCAAGATTTAATATGTTAAACTTTTTATCAAGGTACAAAACTTTTTCCCATGCCTTTTCCACACTGTCGCTTGGTAATCTAATTGTAAGACCTTGGTTAAAATGTACGTCCCATCTTCTTTCACTTACATATGTGAGAGACCAGATATTTTTAAAAAAATCTTTATTAATACCTAATATATTCAAAATTGAGTGAGCATTTTTATGTGCATTTTGTCCAATGACGATGGGTAGATAATTTTTGAATTCCTCTAAATTCTTTTCATATATTACATCACCATATTTAGTGATTAAACTATTCCTATATCTATTTTGCCATATAGCAACTGGTTTCTTTTCAGTTAATAATATTCTAATAGTGTTAGGATAAATTATTTTTATAGTAGCTTTTTTTATCCAAGTATTATTTTTAATTTCTTCATAAATATTTTTAATATTTACGTTAAAAATATTTATATCGTCGTAGGCATTGATAATTTTAATAATATCATTTTTATCAAGGTGTTTTACACCTGATATTTCAATATTTTTAATTATGAAACCAGTATTTATTAAAATTGTATTTAAAAAATTAAACTTTGTTTCAGTGAAGGAGTTGTTTGTTTTAGTTAAAAAATAAAAACTTGTAAGAAATAAAAATAGAGTTAGGAAAAATATTTTTTTATAAACATTTTCTAAAATAGATCTCTTTTTCTTATAGTTTATAAAGTTAGTTTTGAAGATATTTGATATTAGCATTCGTAGCTAGCCTCCTCTAAGAGGATCTTTATCATATCATTTATATTAATACCGCAATAAGCAGCTTGTTCTGGACTTAACGATGTTTGAGTCATTCCAGGTTGAGTGTTAAGTTCAAGCATATACAATGTTTCATTATTTTCATCGTATCTAAAATCAGCACGTGAAATTCCTCTACAGCCAATAATCTGATGTGCTTTTAAAGCCCATGAGAGTGCTTTTTTATAAATAACCTTTGGTATGTCTGCAGGAATTTTGTGACTGGAGCCGTTTTTATCATATTTTGCTTTATAATTATAGAATTCTTTGTTGTTTGTAGTTGTGATTTCTGTAACACATAAAGGATTTTCTTTTAGAACAGTAACAGTTAATTCTTTAGAACCCACAAATGTTTCTGCCATTAATTGTTCATTATTTAATTCGTTGAAATAAGGAATTTTGTTTCCTTTCTTAATTATATTAACTCCGACTGAGCTCCCTCCTTTTATTGGCTTAACTACAAAAGTATTATCATAATCGACTTCTAAATATTTCCCGTTATCTTTTATTTGCAATGATTTTGGAAAGTAAATTGGATCGTTAGAAAACATAGTTGCTTCGGTTATAATTCTTTTAAAATTAATCTTATTCATTGCAATAGACGAGGTAGCAACACCAGAATGTGTATATGGTATCTTTAGTAGGTTCAAAAAGCCTTGTATTGAACCATCTTCTCCATAATCTCCGTGCAACGCATTAAAACATATGTCAGCATTAATTTTAGCTAAACTAGAAAGATCGTTTTCTGCTATATCAACTTCAGTAATTTTGCATCCAATTTGTTTTATCGCCTTTGCACATTCTATTGCAGTATTTAGTGAAACTTCTCTTTCAAAGCCATTTCCACCTTTCAACAATAAAACATGTAAGTTTTTGTAGGTTTTCATCTATTACCTACTCTTTCTATTTCCCACTTAAGTTTAATACCAGTATTTTCAAAAACTTTTTGTTTTACATTTTGTCCTAATTCTTCAATTTGATGGGCATTTGCGTTTTTAATATTAACAATAAAGTTACAATGTTTTTCCGATATCATTGCATCTCCATTTTTCCACCCTCTACATCCAGCTTGATCAATTAGTTTCCAAGCTTTTTTTCCTAGTGGATTTTTAAAAGTGCTTCCTCCTGTCTTAACTCCAATTGGTTGTGCACTTTTTCTCGAATGAATAATTTTTTTCATTTTATCTTGTACGTTTTTTTTAGTATCAGCAGACGTTCTGAAACGAGCAGACAAGAATACCCACTCATCTTTAAGCCCAATTTTTCTATACTTCATTTCTAAATCTTTGTTAGAAAATATTTTATATTCCCCATTATGATTTATGGCTTTCACATCTATTAAAACATCTTTAAATTCAGAGCCAAAAGCCCCTGAGTTCATTTTAATTCCACCACCAATTGTACCAGGAATTCCAATCAAAAACTCAAGTCCAGTTCTACAATGATCTCTTGCAAAGCGAGCTACTTCAGCATCAAAGGCACCACAATTAGCTGTTATTATGCCGTCTTTATCAATATTAATTTTATTAAGCTTACTGGTTATTAGTGTAACACCATCAATGCCATTATCCCTTATCAACAGATTAGATCCAGCACCTATAGTGAAAACTTTACAATCACTTGGTTTTACTTTTAAAAATTTCTCTAAAGATTTTTCATCTTCTGGAATATAAAGAATTTCTGCGTTACCACCTACACCAAACCAAGTATATTTTGCTAGTTTTCGTTTAGCATATATGTTGTCAAAAAAATTATCTTTAAATGTGTCTATCTTCATTTTTTAATTTTTCTTCTAAATTATTAGCAATTTTTGTTATGGACCCAGCTCCAAGGCAAATTATTAAATCGTGAGGTTTTATGATATTTAATAATTTTTTTGGTAAAAGATTTTGATCCTCTAAGTACAAAACATTTTTATGTCCATACTTGGTTAATCCTTTTTCTAAGCTACTACTATCGAAATTTTTTATTGGGCTTTCCCCCGCTGCGTAAACATCGAGGAGTAAAACAGTGTCAGCATTGTTAAATGAGCTACAGAACTCATTAAATAAGTCTCTAAGTCTGCTATATCGATGAGGCTGGAAAATAGCTATTATTTTGTTTTCAGGCGTTAATAATCTAGCGGCAGATAATGCTGAATTTATTTCAACAGGATGATGGCCATAATCATCTATAATTGTTGTTTTTTTATAATTCCCAACCTTTTGAAATCTTCTATGTACACCAGTAAAATTTTTTAATGTATTTTTAATTTTCGTAAGTGGAATTTTTAATTCTATTCCTGTTGCAATTGTTGCTAATGCATTTTGAACATTATGCATTCCAATCATAGAAAATTCTATTTCATGAATACTTTCTTCATATTCTTTCTTATTTCTAATATTTAAAGAAAATTTCATTTTATCATTTTCATAAGTTATATTAGATGCTCTTATATCTGCATTAGCCGCTATTCCATAAGTTATAACTTTTTTATTTTCTAACTTTGATATCAACTTTTGTGTTCGATGATTATCAATGCATAGACAAACAAAACCATAAAATGGTATCGAAGAAACAAAGTTGTAAAATGCGTTTTCTAAATTATCTTCGTTTTTATGATAATCTAAATGTTCCAAATCAATATTAGTAATAATTGCAGCTGTTGGATTTAATTTTGAAAAACTACCGTCACTTTCATCTGCTTCTACAACCATCCATTCGCCATTGCCAAGTCGTGCGTTACTTTTCAGTGAAGAAATAATACCTCCATTTATAATGGTTGGGTCCATTCCATTTTCTTCAACCATTTTCGCTATTAAGGAGGTTGTTGTAGTTTTCCCATGAGTTCCTGCTATAGCAATTGACTGCTTCAAACGCATCAGCTCACCCAACATTTCGGATCTATGCACAATTGGGAGAAACATCTTTTTTGCTGCAATATATTCTTCATTTGTTTCAGAAATTGCAGTTGAAATGACTATTATTTTAGCATTATTTACATTTGTTTTTTTTTGTCCAATATAGATTTTAATGCCTAGCTTTTCCAGTCTATTGGTGTTATTGCTTTCATTTATGTCACTTCCTTGAATATAATATCCAGATTGATGTAAAATCTCTGCGATTCCGCTCATGCCAATTCCACCAATACCAATGAAGTGAATAATTCCAAGATTTTCAGGACTTTTTAACATAAAATTTTATTTCCTTATTTGAGTCTTTTGTCATTTCTAGAATTAAATCGGACAAAGTGTCTGAAGGTGTTTTTCCTTTTCTCAAATTTGATAATTTATTAGATAAATCTTTTAGTTTTTTTCTTATGGAAATAAGTTTTTTTTGATTTTTGAAAATATCTTTTATCAAATTTTGTAAATCGTTTTCACTATTTTTAATTTGATCAAAAATCCATCCACAATTATTTATTTCAAAAAACTTTGCATTTTCATGTTGATGATTTTCAAATGAGTTTGGTAAAGGAACAAAAATTGCAGGCTTACAAGAAGCTAGTATTTCAGCGACTGATGATCCTCCTGCACGAGTTATGATTAAGTCTGAAAGTTCAAACTTTTTGTAAATATTTTGAAAAAAGGTCGAGACCTCTGCTTCAATTTTGTTTGTCTTATAATTATTTCTTACATTTTCTAAATCTTCTATTCTTACCTGCTGTATAATCTTTATATTCCTTCTAATTTCTTTTGGAAGTGAGCACATTATAGAAGTTAATTCTTTAGAAAAATAGGAAGCACCAAGACTTCCGCCATAGATTAAAATAGTGAAAGATTTCTTTGAAGTTAGTTGATTAATATTATTATTACCAATTTCTTCAAACTCTTTTCTAACAGGGTTACCAGTAAAAATAATATTTTTAACATTTTCAATTTTTTTTGTTTTTACAAATGATAAAGCTAATTTATTTGTAATTTTACTAAGTAATTTGTTACCTCTTCCAATTATTGCATTTTGTTCATGTATTATTGATGGAATTGAAAAGAATTTAGCTGCCAACATTGGTGCTACCGTAGGATAACCTCCAAAACCAATGGCTATATCCGGTTTTTGAACTAACAAAATTGATAATGATTTTACTAATGATAATAAAAGCTGGAATAATGCAATTATTTTATTTATTATTTTTTTATTACTAGGGCTTGTGACTTTATTACTAAAAATCTTATAATTTAGTCTCGTTTTTACAAAAAAATTTTCGTAATATCTACGTCCTCTTTCATCAGTAAAAATAAGAAAACTACATTTTTTCATTTTAGTAATTAGAGATAATGACGGATATATATGGCCTCCTGTTCCACCAGCAACAAACATTAGAACTTTTTTTCTTTTGTAATTTTTTAAATCATTATCTGTCATAGATTTCTTTTCTGAGTGGATCCAGGGGTTTACTTCTTTTAGTTAATGATAAAATTATTCCTGCTGTTATGGCAGAGGCTAACAAGGATGAGCCACCATACGATAAAAATGGTAAAGTCATTCCTTTTGTTGGTATAAGGTCTGTATTACTAGCCATGTGGATCAACGATTGAAAACCTAATTGGAAAGCAAGACCTCCTAATGCTAAAATAAAAAACAGATTGTTGTTCTGCATTGTATAGTAAAATGATCTTATGATTATTAGAGCATATATCATAATTATAACACTGCATATTAAAGCACCATATTCTTCGGCAGCCACAGCAAATACAAAATCTGAGTGTGCGTCTGGTAAAGATTTTTTATAAAATCCCTCGCCTGGACCTTTGCCCCAAAAACCTCCAGACTCAAATGACTGTAAAGATTTAGATACCTGATATGTTTTCCCTTCAAGAAAATTATCTATTCTTATTTTAACATGATCAAAATATTGATATGAAAAAATCATAAATATAGGGAAAGCCGTAATTAGGCATATAATAATAATTAATGGTATTCCTGTAATAAATAATTGGAAACCCCATGTAAACATCATTACAATAGTCATTCCCAAGTCAGGCTGTAACAATAATAATGATGAAATTAGAACTATTGATGCAATCGACCATATCCAACCAGGAAACTCAGTTTTTTGAACCCATAAAGATAACAGCCAAGCGTTAAAAACTACATATAATGGTTTTCCTATTTCACTTGGTTGAAAACTTAAAACACCAATGAAAATCCATCTCTGTGCTCCTTTTATTTTCTCTCCGTCTAATAAAATAACAAAAAGGAGTAACGTTGTAATAATAATACCTAAAATGCATATTATTTTTGTTTGTTTTTCACTTAATATTGAAAAGAAAATTATTATTGGAATACTCAAAGCGCCATATAGGATGTGTCTGATCGTAAAATGATGTGAAGGAATATTTAAACTTTCTGCAAGATGTTGGCTTGATGCCATTACTAAAAATATTCCAAACATCATTAATATAAAAAATGAAGTCAATAAATATCTATCTATTGTCCACCACCAAAGTGCAAGGTTAGATCTGTCTGAACGAGTAAAGTTCATTTTATTAAACCTTCATTAAGTTGTTGATTAACTATTTCTTTAAATTTATTTCCTCTATCCTCAAAGTTCATATATTGATCAAAACTAGCGGCAGATGGAGATAATAAAATCACATAGTTTTCTAAATTTGAAATTGCAGCTTTTTTAAAAGCAAGTTTTGTTGCTTTTTCCAATGATGCACAATTATGTATTTGTAAATCTTTTTTATATTTTAAAATTTCTTTACTAAAGAAGTCAGTTGATTTTCCGATTAAAAAAACTTCTTTTACTTTATCTAAAAAATTTTTAGCCTCACCAATACCATCCGATTTAGGTTGACCTCCTGCAATCCAAAAAACATTTTCAAAAGATTTTAGAGCAGCGGCAGTAGATTCTCCATTAGTAGATTTACTATCATTTATAATTCTAATTTTATCTGAAGTATATAATGGTTCCATTCTGTGGGGTAACCCTTTGAAATTATTTACTGCTAAGCGAATTTTTTCAGTCTTTATATTAAGATGTTTTGCTATTGATACAGCTATAGAGCTGTTAGACGCATTATGAGCTCCTTGTAGGTAGTCATTATCATTAACATAGTTGTAAGCTTCAATTTTATTAATTTTAATTATATTTATAGATTTAAAATTTTTCTCAGTTACTGTTTCATTTAGAAGTTTGTTGTCAGCGTCATAAATAAATGTTCCGTTTTCTTTTATAAAATTTATGATTTTGAGTTTAGAAAATTTATAATTTTTAAAAGTTTCGTGGTAATCTAAATGATCTTTAGTAATATTTGTTATTGTAGCTAGATCAAGGCTTAACTTTTTTGCTCCATCTAATTGATAACTAGATAATTCTAGAATTATAATACCATTTTTCCCGGGGTCTTTAATTTCACATGCAGGAAAGCCATAGTTTCCTCCAATAACACATTTAATTTTATTATATTTTAATATATGAAATAATAGCGCAACTGTTGTTGATTTTCCATTAGTACCAGTTATTCCAATTATTTTAGCTTCTGGTTTAGTTTGAAAAAATAAATCAATTTCATTTATAATTTTAATTTTATTTTTTATTGCAAGTTCAATCGCCAGATGTTTATTTTTTGCATTAATAGGTATGCCTGGACTTACAACTAATACAGCTAAGTTCTCCCATGGCCAATGTTTGTAATTTTTCCAATGATTATCTTTAATAAAATTAGGCTTGTCTTTTTTGTCATCAAAGATGAATATATTTGCTTTTGAACTTACTAGAATTCTAGCAGCAGCCATACCCGATAATCCAGCTCCTAAAATTCCAACATTTTTATTTTCATAACGACTAATACTTATCAATTTATCACCTTAGTTTAAGTGAAGAAATGCCGATTAAAGCCAAAATTACAGCAATAATCCAAAACCTTATTACTATTGTAGATTCCGCCCATCCTTTTTGTTCGAAATGATGGTGTAATGGAGCCATTCTAAAAATTCTTTTACCTGTAAGTTTAAAAGACAAAATTTGAACAATTACAGATACTGTCTCTAATACAAATAGACCTCCAATTATAATTAATACCAACTCATGTCTTGATGCTGAAGCAGTTACACCAATTACACCACCTAGGGATAATGAACCAGTATCGCCCATAAAAACCATCGCAGGAGGCGCATTAAACCATAAGAAACCTAATCCTGATCCTATAATTGCACCTAATAAAACTGTAATTTCACCAACACCTGGAACATAGTTCAATTGTAAATAATTGGAGAAATTAATATTTCCTACTACGTATGCTATTACTGCAAATGATCCTGCAGCGATCATTACCGGCACTATTGCTAACCCATCCAACCCATCAGTCAAATTTACAGCGTTGGATGAACCCACAATGACCAAGATTGTAAATGGGATGTAAAAAATTCCTAAATATAAGATACTATCTTTAAAAAAAGGAATTGATAATGTGTTTTTTAAACTTTCTGAAGTGCTTTCTGAAATCATCCAAGCTGCAAAAAAAGCTATAAAAAGTTGGGGAATAATTTTTTGATAGCTTTTTAAACCACTGCTATTCATCCTTGATACTTTTAACCAATCATCTATAAGACCAATTGCACCAAAAAGTATCGCTACTAACAGTACAATCCATATATATAGATTATCCAACCTAGCCCACAAAATTGTTGAAATAGAAAATGCTAATAATATCAATAAACCTCCCATAGTAGGTGTGCCAGCTTTGAAAAGGATATGACTTTTTGGACCGTCAGTTCGAATTGGTTGCCCTTTTTTTTGGGTTTTTTTCAGAAGAAATATAATTCTTGGACCAAAAATAAAGCTTATTAGTAATGCTGTTAAGAGAGCACCAATTGTTCTGAAGGAAATATAGTTAAACAAATTAAACGGTTGAAAGAAGTCAGTATAATTTAATAAAAGATCAGGCAGCATTGGCGTTCTCTTGAATAATATTTTTAAAAATTGGTACAAGTTTCCATAAACCAGTTCCATTTGAACCTTTTAAAAGAATTATTTGATTAGGTCTTATAAACTTTTTTATGTCCTTGATTAATTCATTGATTTCAACATATGAATGACATTTTATGGGTAAATTTAACTTTTCATTTATTTTTTTTGTGAATTTTCCAAGCGTTAAAATCAAATTTGGATTTATGCACTTTAATATTGGAACAAGATTTAAATGCATTTTTGTTGCGCTATTGCCTAACTCGAGCATATCGCCAATTATCACTACTGCTTCAAATTCAGGATGTTTTATTCTTAAATTATTAAAATTGTAGAGAGCAGCCTTCATTGATGCAGGATTAGCATTATAACTATCGTCAATTATTATTGTCTTTTGTTCATTATCAAAATTAATTATAAGTTTTTCGCCTCTCCCAGGTAAGGGCTTTAAGTTACTTATAACTTTTTTAACTTTATTGGTTGGGAGTTTTAATTCCTTAATTACGGAAATAGATGCAATTACATTTTCTGCTTGGGTTGTGTTTAAATATTTCAAATGCCAATTCTTTATTTTATCATAACAAACTGTTGATCCTTCCTTTTCAGCAACTAATTTTATAATTTGAGTATTTGAAATTTCAGAGTAACCAAATAGATGGATTTTAGCGTTAACTTTTTTTGCTTCAGTAATTAAAAAATCTTTCCAATTGTTATCTGAATTTATAATTGCAACACCATCCTTTTCTAACCCAAAGAAAATCTCACTTTTTGCTTTGGCAATTTCTTTTTCATTTTTAAAGTTTTGTATATGAGAGTTTGATACATTAGTGATTATCGCAATATTAGGTTTGGCAATGTTGGACAATTCTCTGATTTCACCACTATTATTCATTCCTAACTCTAGAACGCAAAAATTAAAATCATAGGGCAATCTGGACAATGTTAAAGAGAGTCCAATTATATTATTATTATTCCCAAATGTTTTGTGAGTTTTACCAAATTGATTTAATGCATTTGATAACAAGTAATTAGTACTAGTTTTGCCACTACTACCAGTAATTCCAATAGTAATTCCATTAAACCTATTTCTGGCAAATTTACCGATACGTATTAACGCCTCTTTTGTATCATTTACAAATAATCCATTATACTTTTTAGCTAATTTAATATTTGATACTAAAACGCCACAGGCACCTTTCGAGATTGCAGATTCAATAAAATTGTGACCATCAAAATTTTCTCCAATAAGGGCTATAAATAATTCTCCTTTTTTTATAGTCCTGTCATCTATACTTATTCCATAAATATTCTCAAAATTTTTGAGAAAATTGAAAGTTGGATCTGATGCTTTACAAGCTGACATTAAGTCTTTTTTTGTCCATAACGGCATCAGTCAGCTTTCCTTAATTTCTCAATATTCTTGATAGTTTCCTTTGCAACTGTATAGTCATCAAAAGGAAGTGTTTCCATTCCAATTGTTTGAGAGGTTTCATGACCTTTGCCAGCAATAAGTAAAAAATCATTTTTTTGCAATTTTGAAATAGCATAATTAATAGCTTTATTTCTATCTGGGATCTCCTTTGCATTTGGACATCCCTCTAAAATATCTTTTCTAATATTTGATGGTGATTCAGATCTGGGATTATCATCAGTAACTATTACTATATCAGAAAATTTTTTTGCAAGCTCCCCCATAGATTTTCTTTTTTCTTTATCTCGATCACCACCACAACCAAATAAAGTAATTATTTTTTCTTTAGCTATTTTCCTAATTGAATTTAAAACATATCGCAAAGCTTCTGGAGTGTGCGCATAATCAATTATAATCATTGAGTTATTGTGTGTGGAAGAAATCATTTCCATTCTTCCACGAGCAGGTTTTAGGTAACTCATTGATTTAAATATTAGATTTGCATCAATCCCTAATGCAATGCAAATAGAGGCAGCAGATACAACGTTATATGATTGAAATTCTCCTATCATTCCAATGGTAGAGTCATAAATTTTATTCTTATACTCTAAAACTAAATCAATATTTTGATAATTCTGTTTTATAGAAATTATTTTAACATCTGCATCCAAGCTTTTTCCAAATGTTACAATAATATGTCTTTTATTTTTGATTTCATTATAAAGTCTTTTGCCGAAATCATCGTCAATATTAATAGCTACAGAAGAATTATTTTGAAGTATCTCAGTAAAAAGTCTTTTTTTACAGTGAAAATAATTTTCAATATTTTTATGATAGTCTAGATGATCGTGTGATAAGTTCGTAAAAATTGCACCTGTAAATTTTACACTATCAAGTCTAAATTGATCAAGACCATGGGATGATGCTTCTAGAGCTAAGTGTGAAATTTCTTGATGTTCTAATGAATATAGTTCTTTATATAATTCATCAGGATCAAAAGTGGTAAGATTATGTTTTGGAGATTTAAGAAAACCTTTGTTCAGGTTATTTTCAATTCTTGTGCCAAGGGTACCCATTGATGCCGCCTTCCATCCTGCTTGAACCCACAATTGTCTACAAAATTCAACAGTTGAAGTTTTACCATTAGTGCCTGTTACTCCAATAATTTCTTTAGGTTGTTTATTATAAAAAGAAGCGAGAAGTATGGTATAAACAAGTCTTGTTGATATTTTATTTGTAGATACCACACTCTTATCTTTAGATTTGTCTGTGATTACAAGGAAAGCGCCATTTTCTCTTGCTTCATTTACAAAATCTGATCCATCGAACTGGATACCTTTAATTGCAACGAAAATGTAGTTATCTTTAATATTTTTACTATTTCCTGAAATTCCATTCACATTATGATTTAGTATTTTATCTGGAACATTTTTTAGCAAATCAAATAAAATTTTATTCTTTGATATAAGATCTTTTAATAACATTTTATAAATTTGCTCCGTGATTTTTACCTCTTATCTTGTAATTTAAGAGATTATTAGAGAATTTTGATGAACTTTCTAATTGAGGGTTTACTCCTAAAATAGGAGCAACTCTTGTTACCAATTTTTTTACAATAGGAGCGACAACCCAACCAGCAGTTCTATGCCCAAAGGAAAATTTTTGACCTTTTGGATTGTCAATCATGATAGTTATAATAAATTCAGGATCATTCATTGGAAATGCACCTGTAAATGCGACAATATTCTCTTTTTTAGAATATCCCCCTGACGGATTAATTTTTTCAGCTGTGCCTGTTTTCCCTCCAATTAGATAACCGGGTGCTTCTGCTTTTTTTGCAGTGCCATATTTATTGCTCACAACTAGCCTCATGATACTTTTTATTTTTAATGAAGTTTTATTTGAAATAATAACATCATTATTTTTCTCTGTTTTTCCTTTTATCAATGTTGGATTAACCTTTACTCCACTATTAACAATAGTTGCTGTCGCAGATGCGAGGTGCATAGGTGTAATTGAGATTCCATGACCATATGAAATGGTCATTGTGCTTAAAACTTTTTTATCTATTAGCACTTGAGGTGTACCTAACTCAGGTATTTCAAGTGAGAGCATACTCAATAAACCGAGTGATCTAAGATATTTTAATTGGGTTGATGATCCAAATTTTTCAGCTATTTTTGCTGAACCAATATTACTAGAATGAACAATTACCTCTGGAATATTAATAGCATAATTTAGAGGATGAAAATCATTTATAATTCTAGAAGAAATCTTTAAGGGTTTTGAAACGTCAAAAACATCATTTTCATTTATTAAGTTACTATCAAAAGCAATGGCTGCCGTAATTAATTTTAAAGTTGATCCCAGTTCATATATGCCTTTAGTAGCTTTATTAAAAAGGTTTTCATTTAATATTGAATTGTAATTATTTGCATTATAATCAGGAAGTGAAACTATAGAAAACACTTCACCATTTTTTGCATTCATTATTATTCCAGCACCACCTTCAGCTTCAAATTTTTTTATTTGATCAAATAATAATTTTCTAGTTATATGCTGAATTCCACAATGAATAGAAAGAGTTATATCACTGCCACCTTGTAGTAGACTATCAAATTTTTTCTCTACGCCGGCAATCCCATTGCCATCTATATCTGTTGCGCCAAGAATATGAGATGCTAGAGTGTTATTAGGATAAATTCTCTTGTTTTTGGTTTCAATTTTTAAACCCTCTATCCCTGCATTTAATAGATTTACATATTCTCTGGGAGATATTTCTTTCAATAAATTAATATGTTTTTTATTAGTATTTAATTTTTTATATAAATATTTTTCTTCTAATTGAGGAAATATTTTTCTAAGTTTTACAATTGTTTGATCTATATTCAAAATTTCCTGGGGATTTACATTAAGACTAAATGTGCTAATTGTAGTAGCTAGAATTTTGTTATTTCTATCGTAAATATTACCTCTTAAACTTTTTGCAATAGTTTCATTTTCTATTCCTGCATAGACTTTATTTGAGACATTGCTTTTGTTTATGCTAGCTAGTGATATTGTTCTATAACCAATAATTGTAAAAAATATTATTATCAATAGACTACAAATTAGTAATTTTATTTTACGAAATTTGGATTGATTTTGTTTACTTATATCTAGATCAAAAAAATCAAATATTTTCATTTGTTTTCACCATTACTTAAGATATTGGTTGCATTTACAAGATCATTTAAATTCCATATATCTGTTGGTAAAATTTCTCTTAGCCCTAATTTGTCTAGAGCAATTTTTTCTATTCTATCAGGACGTTTCAGATAACTCAGTTCAGCTTTTAAAATATTTATATTTGACTGAGCACTTTTTATATTTTTTTCAATTTGAGCAAGCTCTATTTCTTTTTTTGTAATGAAATGTTTGATTTGGTAAAGTGAGACCCCTGCAAAAAGTATTACAAAAAAAATCAAAGAAGATGGATACCTTATCATGCTATTTCTCCAAATATAGATGAAAAGTGTGTCCGTTTTGCAATTCGTAATTTTGCAGATCTAGATCTTTTATTAATGAAAATCTCTTTTGCAGATGGTAGTATAGGTTTTTTTGTTAATATTTCTAAACTTGGATTTTCTTTTGGATGCTCAGGTAAATGTCTTGAAGAGGATTTGTTTCGTAAACATTTATAAAAGAAATTTTTTACAATTTTATCTTCAATTGAATGAAAAGAAACTACAACTAGTCTACCTTCTGGACGTAAAACTTTTTCTGCAGCTATTAATCCTTCTTCTAATTCTTTGATTTCGTCATTTAAATATATACGAATTGCTTGAAAAGTTTTTGTGGCCAGATCTATTTTACTTTTCTTTTTGGGGATAGCATTTCTAACTATATCAGCAAGTTGACCAGTTGTTTTAATTTTGTTTATTGATCTTTGACGTATGATATTTTTGGCTATTCTTCTTGAATATACCTCGTCTCCGAGTTCATAAATTATATTGGCAAGAGTAACTTCTCCAACTTCGTTTAAAAATTTCTCTGCAGTTGGGCCCTCAGACGACATTCTCATATCAAGAGGGCCATCTAACTTGAAAGAAAAACCTCTATCTTTGATATCTAATTGAGGACTTGAGACACCAAGGTCAAAAACAATACCTGCAACTTTGTATATTTTAAGTTCTTTTAAAAATGTACCTAGTTCAGAAAATTTCCCTTTTTTAAAATAAAATCTATCTGCATAACTTTTTTTTAAAAGATCTGCATAAACTTTAGCGTAAGGATCTCTATCAATTGCAACAACTTTACAATTTTGATTGCTTAAAATAGCTTTGGTATAACCTCCCAAACCAAATGTTGCATCAACATAAACCTCGTTTTTCGTTAAAGATAATGCGTTTATTACTTCATCAAGCAAAACTGGAATATGTAAAACGTTATCATTCATTTGAATACTACTTACTCAATTCTTTTTTAAAATTAATTTAGGTGGACCTTTTTCTTTTAAAATTTTCTTAGATTTCATATATTGATTTTCATACTCGGTAGGAGACCAAATATAAAATGACTCTCCAATCCCCATAAAAACAGCCTTGTCCGAAAGTTCAGCAAAGTTCATGAGAGTGTCTGGAATAACCACTCTACCATTTATATCAAATTTGATTTCAAAGGAATCTGCCATCATCATCCTTAAAAGAAATGCATCATCAGATAATGCGTCTAACTCATCTATAGCATTTATATATGTTTGCATTCGAGTTGAGGTAGTTCCTTCTATGCATTTAAATCGAAGGCTTTTAAATAAAATTAGACTTTCATTTAATTTTTCTAAATTAACTCGAAATGACGCTGGAATAGATACTCTACATTTTAAATCAATCTTATTATGTGAGGTTGATAAAAACATTGATTTTAATATCCTAAATTAAAAATAATAAAACTGCATAAAGTCCAAACTTTTAATTCCAAATAAAATTGCTAAAGCAATAAATTAGTAATTTATGGGATAACATGGGATTTTATGGTAGTCAATGGGAAAAATAAACCATTTATGGTATCATTTACATTAATTTATTTTTACATTAATGGGTCAGAGAGCGATAAGCCGGGTTTTGTATCAAAAAATTATGATTGTAGTTATTAATCTTGAAAATTTGTTACCAAATTTTTCTAGCGACCTACCCAAGAAACTTTGTAGAAATTCAAAATATGTTTCTTCTATTTGGTCTTGCTCTAGGTGGGGTTTGCCGTGCCATTTTTATTACTAAAAATGCGGTGCGCTCTTACCACACCTTTTCACCCTTACCAAATTGGCGGTATATTTTCTGTGGCACTTTCCCTAGGGTTGCCCCTGCTGGAGGTTATCCAGCACCTTATTTCTATAGAGCCCGGACTTTCCTCTTTAAAAAGCAACTACATAGCTCTCTGACAAATCTAGAATATAAGTTATAAATTTTAGGTCAATACAAACTTTAATTTTATGTATTATTTATTTCATCCTTTAAAATTTGTAATTCAAGCCATTTATTTTCAGATTTAGAAATAATTTTTTTTATAT
>CACBVW010000010.1 GCA_902542765.1 uncultured SAR116 cluster alpha proteobacterium
CAGATAAAGGAACATTTAAGTCTAGAAAATTAGCTTCTTCATTTATTAAAATTTCTTGCTCTAATTTGTTTAAAACACTTTTATGCATGCCATTTTTAATTGCATCTTCTAAGCTTGGCCTATCCGGTAACATGTACCTTGCTCTGTTAATTTCATTAAGAGCTTCTTCAATTGATATAGTTTGATTTTCAACACTTAAAACACTCTTGCCTTTTGATCCTCCTGTTAGATCTCCAACACCCCACAAGGCAAACCCACAGATCAACAGGACAAGAAAGCATTTAAAAAATATAGATTGTGTTTGGTTCCGAAGAGCTCTTAACATTTAATTACCTGGTAGAATTGTTAATAATTTTAAATTAATATACTATATGTAATATATTTTAAATAATTTAATTTGTAATCATTCAATTATTTAACTTTTAAGCAATTGAGAAATGATATTATTATGTTTATAGCTGCAAATTGGAAAATGAATTTAGACAAAAAATCCATTTTAGAATTTACTAAATCTTTACATAAATTTAAATTTTCAGATCAGATAAACACATGTATTTTTCCTCCAATGACTTACATAGATTATTTATATAATCTTATTAACAACTTACCTATATCTGTTGGTGGACAGAATTGTCATTTCAAACCTTCAGGAGCGTTCACCGGAGAGGTTTCTGCAAATTTTCTTAAAGATACGGGATGTGAATATGTATTAGTAGGACACTCTGAAAGAAGAATGCTAAACAATGAAAATAATGCTGAGATAAATTCACGTGCTCAAACTGCAATAAATTCTAATTTAAAAGTTGTTCTTTGCGTGGGAGAGAGGTTAACTGACCGTAAAGAAGGTAAAGCTCTTGAATATATAGAAAAACAAATTAATGACTGTTTGCCAAATAATTTTAAAAATTCATTCATAGCATACGAACCTATATGGTCAATTGGTACTGGTAAAATTCCAAATGTATTTGAAATTCAAGAAATGCATTCTCATATCAAAAAAATTGTATTTAGAATTTCAAATAAAAATATAAAAGTTCTTTATGGTGGTTCAGTTAATACTGAAAATATAAATGAAATATTAAAAATAACTAATGTTGATGGAGTATTAGTTGGTGGAGCAAGCCTTAAAGCAAAAGATTTTCTTGCAATTTACTCAGCAGCAGTTAAACATTTAGATAATTCATCATAATTACAGGATATTAAATGATTACAGTAATATTAGTGTTACATGTTATTTTAGCTATATGTATAATCTTTGCAGTTTTAATGCAAAAAAGTGAAGGTGGTGGGTTAGGCATAGGAGGATCCAGTGCCGGAGGTGGTTTCATGACTGCGAGAGGTACTGCAAACTTTATGACCAAACTCACAGCATTTCTGGGTGGTTGTTTTTTCTTAACTTCCATTGTTCTTGCATTATTATCTTCTCAAGAGACTCCTTCGATTTCAAATGAAGTAAAAAAAACAATTGAAGAAAGTTCTACTAAAGTTCCTGCTGTTCCTCTTGATAATTAACTAGGTTATTAAATGAAAAATACATCGGTAAAGTTTATTTTTATAACCGGGGGTGTTGTTTCATCATTAGGAAAAGGTTTAGCTTCTGCATCTTTGGGGGCTTTACTTCAAGCAAGGGGATATAGTGTTAAATTAAGAAAATTAGATCCATATTTAAATGTTGATCCTGGCACAATGAGTCCTTATCAACATGGTGAATGTTATGTTACAGATGATGGAGCTGAAACAGATTTAGATTTAGGTCATTATGAGAGATTTACTGGAGTTCCTGCAAAAAAAGCTGACAATATTACAACAGGTAAAATTTATTCAAACGTTATCGCTAAGGAAAGAAGAGGGGATTATTTAGGTGCTACTATACAAGTAATTCCTCATGTTACCGATTCAATAAAAGAATATATACTATCTGATATTAATGATGAGGACTTCATTCTTTGTGAAATTGGTGGAACGGTTGGGGATATAGAGTCGCTTCCATTTATAGAAGCTATTAGACAATTAGGTAATGAGTTAGGTTTATCTCAAACTTGTTTTTTACACGTTACTCTGTTGCCTTATATTAAAACTGCTGGAGAATTAAAAACCAAACCCACTCAACATTCTGTAAAAGAATTGCAAGGAATGGGTATACAACCGGATTTGTTACTTTGTAGAACTGAAGATAGCATTCCAAATGAGCAAAAATCAAAAATTGCCTTATTTTGTAATCTAAAACCTGAATCTGTAATTGAAGCTCTTGATTCTTCATCAATATATGAAGTTCCAATATCTTATCATAAACAGGGGCTTGATGAACAAATTTGTAAACATTTTAATCTAGATTTATCAAAAAAAATTAATCTAAGTCGTTGGAACAAAATAAATGAAATTCAAAGATCATCTGATGGAAATGTAAATATTGGCATTGTAGGAAAATATACCTCTTTGATTGATGCTTATAAATCTTTGATTGAAGCAATCAATCATGGTGGTTTAGATAATAATGTAAAAGTGACAATTAAATGGGTAAACTCTGAATCTTTAGAAGATCAAAAATTAAATTTAACAAATTTTTTTAAAGATATAAATGGCATAATTGTTCCAGGAGGATTTGGTGAGCGTGGTTCTGATGGTAAAATAAATGCCATTAAATATGCTAGATTAAATAATATACCATTTTTCGGTATTTGTTTTGGTATGCAAATGGCTGTAATTGAATTTGCAAGAAACGTTCTTAATATGAAAGATGCTTCTTCATCCGAGTTTGGGGCAACAAAATTGCCTCTAGTAGGTCTTTTAACAGAATGGCAAACAAAAACAGGATTAGAAAAAAGAGATAAAGAATCTGATCTTGGTGGTACTATGAGACTTGGGGCTTATGATTGTAAACTTTTAGATAACAGTTTTGTAAGTTCAATTTACAAAAAAAAGACTATTTCAGAACGTCATAGGCATAGATATGAGGTAAATAATAAATATATTTCAGATTTTAAAAAATATGGTCTGATATTTTCAGGAATGTCTCCTGATAACTCTCTACCAGAAATACTAGAAGTTCCAAAACATCCCTGGTTCATTGGTGTTCAATTTCATCCAGAACTAAAATCTAAACCTTTCGATCCACATCCACTTTTTTCTTCATTTATTAATGCAAGTTTAAAGCAATCAAGATTATTATAATGTAAAATATTTTGGTATTGTATTAAATGAAACAAAACATTGTTGAAATATTAAATTTTAAAGTATCTAATAAATTTCCTTTATTTTTAATTGCTGGTCCTTGTTCTATTGAAAGTAAAGATCACGCAATTTATCATGCAGGTATGATTAAAGATATATGTAAAAAATTAAATATAAATTTTGTTTATAAATCATCTTTTGATAAAGCAAATAGAACTAGCACAAAGTCTTCTAGAGGTGTGGGCCTTGAAAAGGGTTTAAGTATTTTATCTGATGTAAAAAAAAGCTTTAATTTACCAATATTAACTGATGTTCATGAAACACACCAATGTAAAGAAATTGGAGAAATTGTGGATATTATTCAAATACCTGCTTTTTTATGTAGGCAAACTGATTTATTAATTGCTGCTGCCAATACTAAAAAGGTAATAAATGTTAAAAAAGGACAATTTTTAGCCCCTTGGGATATGAAAAATGTATTAGACAAGATTTTAAATAATGGAAATGATCAAATTTTACTTACAGAAAGAGGTACGTCTTTTGGTTATAATACCCTGGTTTCTGATATGCGCGCGCTTCCACAAATGTCTAGTTTTGGATATCCGATTGTTTTTGATGCAACACATTCTGTACAGCAACCTGGTGGATTAGGTCTTACATCTGGAGGTCAGAGAGAGTTTGTTCCAACATTATCTAGAGCGGCTGTTTCAGTTGGAGTTTCAGGTTTATTTGTTGAAGTTCATGAAAATCCTGATAAAGCTCCAAGTGACGGCCCAAATATGTTAAAAATGTCTGAACTTGAACCTTTATTAGCTAAGTTGATTGAAATAGATAAAATAATCAAAACGTAGTATATTATCCTAAATTGGAGTTATTATGGTATATATTGAAGATGTTCAAGCTAGACAAATATTAGATAGTAGAGGTAACCCAACTTTAGAAGTGGATGTTAGATTATCTGATGGAAGTGTTGGTAGAGCAGCAGTTCCATCAGGAGCCTCAACAGGAAAATACGAAGCTTATGAGCTAAGAGACAAAAAAAGCAATTTATACAACGGATATGGTGTAAGTAAAGCTGTTGAAAATGTAAATGTTGAAATATTTAATACTTTTTCAGGGAGAAATCCGCTTGAACAAAAGAGTATAGATTATGATTTAATTGAGCTTGATAATACAAAAAATAAAAGTCGCCTAGGCGCTAATGCTATGCTAGGTTTTTCGATGGCTGTCGCAAGAGCTTCTGCTAATTTAAGAGGTTTACCTCTTTGGCATTATATAGGTGGTATTAGAGCAAATACTTTACCTGTGCCAATGATGAATATAATTAATGGTGGTGCTCACGCTAATAATGGATTAGATTTTCAAGAATGTATGATAATGCCTATTGGGTTTTCAACATTTTCTGAAGCGCTTAGAGCTGGTGTAGAAATTTTCCAAAGATTAAAAAACATTTTGTCAGAAAATTCTCTCTCAACAGCAGTTGGCGATGAAGGTGGATTTGCTCCTAATATTAGTAATCTTGAAGAAGCTCTTTCGTATATTTCTAGAGCTGTAGAAAAAAGTGGATATAAATTAGGAGAAGAGATTTTTATTTCTATTGATGCTGCTGCAAGTGAATTATATAAGAAAGGTATTTATCATTTAACTGGTGAAAATAAAAAATTAAATACTGATGAACTTTTTAAATATTGGGAAGGTATTTGTAAAAAATTTCCAATTGTTTCAATTGAAGATCCCTTTGATGAAAATGATTGGGATGGGTTTAAGGAGCTCACTAAAGTTTTAGGTAATAAATTACAAGTTGTTGGAGATGATTTATTTGTTACAAATAAAAAACGACTTTTAAAAGGTATTAAAGAAAATTCAGGAAACGCTATTTTAATAAAACTAAATCAAATTGGAACGGTTTCTGAAACTATAGAAACTATTGAACTTGCTAAAAATTATAATTTTGGAGTTATAGTTTCTCATAGATCAGGTGAAACAGAGGATGTTTTTATAAGTGATCTCTCAGTTGCACTTAATTCCGGTCAAATTAAAACAGGTTCATTATCTAGAAGTGATAGAACAGCTAAGTATAATCAACTTCTTAGAATTGAAGAGACACTTGGAGATAATGCTCATTACTACGGAAAGGATTTCTTTAATTCGAATACTTAAGGATTATATATGAATAATTATATCATAAGAAAAAAATTTGTTCCAAATTTTATAAATATTTTTTCATTTATTATTTTTGTTTTTTTTATTTCTCATATTTTCTTTGGCGAAAGGTCTGTTTGGAAAATTTTTTCTCTTAATTCACAAATAGCCGCAGCAAATAAAGAGTACAATAAACTTATAAACAATAAAAAAAATATTATAACTGAGATTAATCTTTTAAGAGATAATAATTTAGACTCAGATTATATTACTGAAATTTCGTATGATCTTTTAGGATTGATACAATCTGATCAAATAGTCATTGATATTAAATAATAGATTAAATTAGTATTAGAAAAAAATTTAATTCTTTGTTAAAAGTAAGATTGAATTCACTTTAAATTCATAGGGATAAAATGAATAAAAATATGGCTAAGAAAATATCAACTGAACCCAAAATGAACTATGATTTAAATTTATTACAAGATATGTATAAAAAAATGCTTCTTATTAGAAGATTTGAAGAAAAAGCTGGTCAGTTATATGGTATGGGACAGATTGGAGGTTTCTGTCATTTATATATTGGGCAGGAAGCTGTAGTTGTTGGTATTCAATCGGCTCAAATTGATGGTGATAGTATTGTTACATCTTATAGAGATCATGGCCACATGTTAGCATGCGACATGGACCCTAAAGGGGTCATGGCAGAACTCACAGGAAGAAAAGACGGTTATTCAAAAGGCAAGGGTGGTTCCATGCATATGTTTAGTCGTGAAAAGGGTTTTTTTGGTGGCCATGGTATTGTAGCTGCTCAAGTACCAATAGGAGCAGGTTTAGCTTTTTCACATAAATATAATGGGAATAAAAATGTTTCGATTACCTATTTTGGAGACGGTGCAGCAAATCAAGGTCAAGTTTATGAGTCTTACAATATTGCCTCTCTTTGGAAGCTCCCAGTAGTTTTTGTAATTGAAAATAATAAGTATGGTATGGGAACGTCTGTAAACAGATCTTCAGCAGGAGAAAATTTATCTGATAGAGGTAAACCTTATGGTATTATGTCAGAGATAGTTGATGGAATGGATATTTTAGCAGTCAGAGAAGCTGCTATAAGGGCTATTGATTATTGTAGATCAGGAAAGGGTCCATATATTTTAGAAATGAAAACATATAGATATAGAGGACATTCAATGTCTGACCCTGCTAAATATAGGACTAGAGACGAAGTTGATAAAATAAGAAAAACATCTGATCCAATAGAAAATATAAAATCTCTTTTAAATAAGATGGGTGTTGAAGACAAAACTCTTAAGGATATTGATACAAATATTAAATCAGTTATTGCAGAAGCAGCCAAATTTGCTCAAGATTCACCTGAGCCATCTGATGATGAATTATTTACTGATATAACTATTAATTAATGGTGTTTTAATGACAATTGAAATATTGATGCCAGCCCTTAGCCCTACTATGGAAGAGGGCACCTTATCAAAATGGCTTGTAAATGAGGGAGATTCTATTTCATCTGGTGATTTAATTGCTGAAATAGAAACTGACAAAGCTACTATGGAAGTTGAAGCAGTTGATGATGGCAAAATTGGACAATTATTAGTTGCAGAGGGCACTGAAGGAGTCAAAGTCAATACTCCTATTGCTTTGTTAGTAGATACAAATGAATCACCTCATGCCACTATTAAAAATATTGCTGATAAACCGTATTTAGAAAAAGAAAAGATTCCATCCAAACCTATAAATGATAAGCCAATCTCAATTGAAGTTAATTCTAGTTTAATCACAGTAAGGGAAGCATTAAGAAATGCTATGGCTGAAGAAATGAGAGCTGACAAAAGTGTGTTTGTAATGGGAGAAGAAGTTGCTGAATACCAAGGTGCATATAAAGTAACTCAGGGTTTACTAAATGAATTTGGAGGTAAACGAGTATATGACACTCCAATTACAGAACATGGTTTCGCTGGGATAGGTATAGGGGCTGCTTTTGGAAATTTAAAACCTATTGTTGAATTTATGACGTTTAATTTTGCTATGCAAGCAATGGATCAAATAATAAATTCAGCAGCTAAAACACTTTACATGTCAGGTGGTCAAATGGGTTGTCCAATAGTTTTTAGAGGTCCTAACGGAGCGGCATCTAGAGTTGCAGCACAACATAGTCAATGTTATGCAAGTTGGTATGCACATTGTCCTGGTTTAAAAGTGGTTTCTCCATGGTCAAGTAAAGATGCTAAAGGTCTTCTTAAGTCAGCAATTAGGGATCCTGATCCGGTAATTTTTCTAGAAAATGAAGTAATGTATGGTCAAAGTTTTAGTTGTCCAGATGATGACAATTTTACTTTACCTATTGGTAAGGCGAATATTGAAAAAGAAGGGAATGATGTAACAATAATTGCTTTTTCCATAATGGTTGGAAAATCCTTAGATGCTGCAGAAATTCTTAAAGATAAAAACATAAACGCAGAAGTTATTAATCTTAGAACATTACGTCCATTAGATGTTGACACTATAATTGAATCAGTAAAAAAAACAAATAGAGTTGTTACTTGTGAAGAAGGTTTTCCTTTTTCTGGCATTGGTGCAGAAATTTCAGCTTTAATAACTGAAAAAGCTTTTGATTGGCTCGATGCTCCTGTTGTAAGAGTAACAGGAAAAGATGTACCAATGCCTTATGCTGCTAATCTAGAAAATTTGGCTTTACCACAAGTTGATGATATTGTGATTGCGTGCGCACAAGTATGCTATGAAGATTAGGAATATTTAATGAGCGTAGATATCTTAATGCCAGCTCTTAGCCCTACAATGGAAGAAGGTACTTTATCTAAATGGTTGGTAAAAGAAGGTGATAAAGTAGAATCAGGTGATCTAATTGCTGAAATTGAAACAGATAAAGCAACAATGGAAGTTGAAGCAATCGAAGATGGTATTATTGGTAAGATTTTAGTTTCAGAAGGTCAAGAATCTATTAAAGTTAATTCTCCTATAGCAATTCTTATATCTGAAGGCGAAAATCTTTCTGAGAATGTAATCTCCACAGATTCTAATAATAAAATAAAAAAAGAAGTGCAAAAAGAAGTACAAAAAAAAGTACAAAAAAATAAAGAAAACGTTGTGCAGATTAATGATATCAAAAATAACGACGAAATATCAAAATCAATTTCTGAGAATACAACAAAATCATATTTTAAATCTGATAAACTAGAAAGAATTTTTGTTTCTCCTTTAGCAAAAAGGATTGCTAAACAGAGAGATATACCATTAAGTTCAATTAAAGGTTCAGGCCCTTATGGTAGAATTCTTAAAATTGATGTAGATAATTTTGATATCAAAAAAATTGAATACCCAAGCCTAAACAATCTAGAAAGTAATAATTTTGAAATTGTAAAAAATAGTGCGATGAGAAAAACTATTGCAGAAAGATTAGTTAAATCTAAAAATGAAGCTCCTCATTTTTATCTATCTTTAGATTGTAATATAGATGAACTTTTAAAAGTAAGAAAAGCAATAAACTCCAAATCTAATGATAAATATAAAATTTCTGTAAATGATATGATTATTAAAGCTTCTAGTGTCGCACTATTAAAAGTACCTAAGGCTAATGCCAGCTGGGAAAATGAGAATACAAAATATTTTAACAATACTGACATCTCTGTTGCTGTGGCTATTGAGGGTGGATTAATTACACCTATTGTTAAAAATGTTCAGTCAAAAGGTTTATTAGAAATTTCAAATGATATGAAAAATTTAGCTTCCAAGGCTAAAGATGGTAAATTACAGCCTGATGAGTATATTGGTGGATCTTTTTCAATTTCTAATCTTGGAATGTATGGTATTAAAGAATTTTCAGCAGTAATTAACCCACCACAAGGTTGCATACTTGCTGTTGGGTCAGGAGAAAAAAGACCAATAGTAATTAATAATGAAATTTCAGTCGCAACTATTATGACTGTAACTTTATCTTGTGATCATAGAGTTGTTGATGGCGCCGTTGGTGCAGAATTTTTATCAGAATTTAAAAATTTAATTGAAAACCCTTCATTAATGCTTTTGTAGGAAACAGATATGACAGATATTGATTATGATCTTATAGTGATTGGTGGAGGCCCTGGTGGATATGTAGCTGCTATTAGAGCATCTCAACTGGGTATGTCAGTTGCATTAGTTGAGGATAAACATTTAGGAGGGATTTGTTTAAATTGGGGATGTATTCCTACTAAAGCTTTATTAAGAGCTAGTGAAATTAGACATATGTTAGATAATGTTGATGAATTTGGTTTTACAGTATCAGGCATAAAAATGGATATAAATAATATAACTAAAAGGTCTAGAAAAGTTGCATCGCAATTGTCATCTGGCATTAGTCATCTTTTGAAAAAAAATAAAGTAAAAGTTTTTGAGGGTTTCGGCAGTTTGGTTAAAGGCTCATCAAATGTTAAAAAAATAAGGATAAAAACAAAGGTTAATAATATAGAAAAAACTGCTAAGAATGTTATCCTTGCTACTGGTGCTAGATCTAGAAATTTACCTTTTGTTTCATCTGACGGAGTAAATATTTGGGATTATAAAACTGCAATGACTCCTCCAAAATTACCTTCATCACTTATTATAGTTGGCTCTGGTGCCATTGGAATGGAATTTGCTTCTTTTTACAATGATTTAGGAGTTGATATAACTATTGTAGAAGCTTTGCCTTCAATTTTACCAAACGAAGACACTGATATATCTGAAATAGTAAAATTAAATTTTGAAAAAAGAGGTATAAAGATTAAAACTAGTTCTACATTAAAATCTGTTACAACTAAAGAAAATTCAGTTTCAGCTGAAATTATTACTAATGAAAAGGTAGAAACAATAAACTCGGAAAAACTTATTTTAGCAATTGGAATAATTGCAAATACTGAAAAGCTAGGTTTAGAAGATTTTAATGTAAAAATTGACAAAGGTCATATTGTAACTAATGAGTTTTTAGAAACGGATGAGAAGGGAGTATACGCAATTGGTGATATCACTGATGGCCCTTGGTTGGCACACAAAGCCAGTCATGAAGGTGTTTTATGTGTAGAAAAAATTGCAGGTCATCAAAATTTAAAACCAATAGATAAAACATCAATCCCAGGATGTACATACAGTAGACCTCAAGTTGCTTCAATAGGAATGACTGAAACACAAGCGAGATCTAAAAATCTTAATCTTAAAATTGGTAAATTCCCATTCATTGGTAATGGTAAAGCTATTGCTTTAGGAGACTCAGAAGGTTTAATTAAGACTATTTTTAATAAGGATACTGGCGAGTTAATTGGAGCTCATATGGTTGGTCCGGAGGTTACAGAATTAATACAGGGATTCTCTATAGCAAAAAAATTAGAAACTACAGAATATGAGCTTATGCACACAATTTTTCCTCATCCAACTCTTTCTGAAGGTATTCATGAGTCTGTTTTGGATGCCTACAATCAAGCAATTCATTACTAAATAGATTGGAAATAAATATTATTTATTATGAATGATTTAAAAAAAATAAGACATCCAGAAAAAATCAATAAACCTGATAATATATCACCAAAAAAACCATTTTGGTTAAAAGTCAAAGCTCCTCAGGGTAAGATTTTTGATCAAACAAAAGGTTTATTAGATGATCTTAATATTACAACTGTTTGTGAAGAAGCTAGTTGTCCAAACATTGGAAATTGTTGGTCCAAAAAACATGCCACAATGATGATTATGGGTGATATTTGTACAAGAGCATGTTCATTCTGCAATGTTGCAACTGGAAAACCTAACAAACTTGATTTGTCTGAGCCAATAAGGGTTGCTAAATCAGTTGCTAGACTAAACTTAAACCATGTTGTTATAACTTCTGTTGATAGAGATGATTTGTATGACGGTGGTGCTGATCATTTTGTTGCAACCATAACAGATATAAGAAAATATTCTCCAAACACTTCGATTGAAATTCTAACACCTGATTTTTTAAAAAAAAATGGAGCTTTGGAAAAGGTTATAAATGCAAAACCAGATGTTTTTAATCATAATCTTGAAACTGTCCCAAGATTATACCCGTCTGTTCGTCCTGGAGCTAGATATTTTCATTCATTAAGTTTATTAGCTAAAGTTAAAGAAGTTGATCCAAATATTTTTACCAAATCTGGAATCATGGTTGGCTTGGGTGAAAGTCAAAATGAAATTTATCAGGTTATGGATGATATGAGATCTGCAGATATTGATTTTTTAACTATTGGCCAATATCTACAGCCAACCATTAAGCACCATAAAGTAGAGAAATTTGTACATCCTGATGAGTTTAATAAATATAAAAGAGTTGCTTTATCTAAAGGCTTTTTATTAGTTTCATCCTCTCCGTTTACAAGAAGTAGTTTTCATGCAAGTGAAGATTTTGAAAAATTAAAAAAAATTAGAATAAATCAATTAAATAATTAGAAATGTAATTTTAAATGAAGCATGAAGAGCGGAGAATTATTAAACATACTCCAAGTAATTTATATAATCTAGTAGCAGATGTTAAAAAGTATCCAGAATTTTTGCCATGGTGTTTAGGTGCAAGAGTTAAAAATACTTCTTTAAAATCTTTTGAAGCTGATTTAATAATCGGTTTTAAAATTTATAAAGAAATTTACTCTTCAAAAATTACTCTTGATAAGAAAAAGAAAAAAATAATTGTTGATTATAAAGATGGTCCTTTTGAATATCTTCAAAACTACTGGTTATTTAAAGAAAATCCAAATGGCTGTGAGATAGAGTTTATGGTTGACTTTAAATTTAAATCTATTTTTTTACAAACATTAATGGAAACTTTGTTTAATGAAGCTGTAAAAAGAATGGTTAAAGCTTTTGAGAATAGGGCTAATGAATTATATAATCGAAAATTAGATATCTAAAATAACATTATTTACTAATTTAAGAGACTCGTATGTAGTTTTTTGTCTAATTTCAAGTCTGCTTCCATTAAACTGATATTTGTTTGTGATAATTTTTTCTTTTGTTCCAATTCCAATCCAAACAAGTCCAACTGGTTTATCAATACTTCCTCCAGTAGGTCCTGCAATTCCTGTAACTGCAATAGATAAATCTGCATTTAGTATTTCTAATGAGTTTTTAGCCATTTTGGATGCTACTATTTCACTAACGGCTCCATTTTTTATAATTAAATCTTTCGGGATATTAAGTAACTTACTTTTCATATCGTTAGAATAGACAACTACCGAAGATTTAAATATTTGACTTGAGCCATTAATATGAACAATTGCAGATGATATCATTCCACCTGTGCAGCTTTCTGCTGTTGTTATTGTTAAATTTTTATTAACACAATTTAAATATATCTTTTCAGATTCTTGATTGATTTTTTTCCACATTTTTAATTCCATAATGTTTTTATATAAATATTTTGATTTAAACTTGTTAAAATTGCTGCTTGAGTTACTAATGCGAATAATCCTGCAACTATATCATCTGCCATAATGCCAATACCATTTGGCAAATTTTCAAATTTTTTTATTGGACCAACCTTAGTGATATCAAAAAATCTGAATAATATAAATGATAATAACAACGACAAAAAAATATAAATTGATTTATCCGATTGCACACATCCTAATATGGCAATAAATTGTCCGGAAATTTCGTCAATCACAACTTCTTTGGGATCATTTATGTTATATAATTTTAAGTGAGCTTCACAAAGAAAATAACTTATAATAATAAAAATAATTAAAAATATTAAATAAAATTGAATATCTAAATTTAATATTAAAAAGCAACCTACTAAAACACCTATTAAGGAACCCATTGTTCCTGGAGCATATTTTGAATGACCAATAGGGTATGCCTCGGCAAGCCTTGAAAGATACAATAAAAATTTTTGATTAATACTCATTAAAAATCATTATTTTTAATTTGAATAGCAGTTGCAACCATAGCTGCTATTCCTTCTTCTCTTCCAACAAAACCGATGCTTTCAGATGTTTTCCCTTTAATACTAATTTTTTGTTCATTAATATTTAATATATTTGCAATATTTTTTTTCATTTTTTGTGAATAATCTATTATTTTTGGTTTTTCACAAACAATTGTAGCATCAATATTATTAATTATTCCTTTTTCACTATGAAGTAATTTTGAGGCATATTTTAAAAATATAGAGCTGTCCGCGTTCTTCCATTTATCATCAGTAGGTGGAAAAATACTTCCTATATCACCTTTATTTATTACACCTAAAATACTATCGGTAATAGCGTGAAGTAATACATCAGCATCAGAGTGACCAATTAATTTTTTTGAAGTTTTAATTTTTATACCACCAAGTATAATAAAGTTATTTTCTGATATTCTACTATTGTCAAATCGATGAATGTCAAAACCATTGCCTATTTTTGTTATGTAATTATAAGAATTTGCAGTCAAATGAGGCTCCAATAAATTTAAATCCTTTTCATAAGTTATTTTTAATGAAAGTGGATCGCCTTCGATAGCAATAACTTGCATTGAATTATGCAAAAAAAGAGCGGTTTCGTCTTCAAATATTTTATTAGTATTTTTTAACGTATTTTTAAGTATTCTGTAATTACACAACTGTGGTGTTTGAACTAGAACTTTGTCATTTTTTGATATTATAGATTTAAGTGTGTTCTTTGATATTTTCCTAACAGAGTCACTGATTTTTAAAACAGGAGCCACACAAAAAACTTCTTGTTTACTGTATGAAACTAATTTTTCAATTACTTCAGAAGAAATGATTGGACGCGCTACGTCATGAATTAATACATATTTAGGATTTATATATTCAATCGATTTGAGTGCATTGTAAGTGCTTTTATGTCTTTCATCACCTCCTAATATAGGAGTAAGTAAATTATATTTATTACAAATTTGAGAAACTTCTATAAAATCTTTGTCATTGGTAACAATCTGGATTGGTATATTTTGTAAATTTTTACTTAAATTAATTATATTCATCTCTAAGATCGTCAAATTGTTATACTTTATCATTTGTTTACTAATTTTTCTTTTTGTTCTTGTTCCTATTCCTCCTGCTAATAAAATTAGTACTAAATTGTTATTACTCATACCGACCCCAAATTGCTTAAAATACAGGCAATTTTTACAAATATTTTTAAAAATTTAAATTTTTGTATAATTTATAATCATTTTTAGTTTAATTTATCAAAGTATTTTGTTGTATAATTATGAAAAATAATATTTTAAATGAATTAAGAACTCCAGTATTTTTAATAAATAAATACAATATTATTAAATATATTAATGAAATTGGTGAAGAATTTTTTGGTGTTAGCTCATCTATATTAATGGGAAAAAAAATTAATGAAATAATTCCTAACGATTCTCCTATTTTAAATTTGATTGAAAGAGTTAGAAATAGCAAAACTGGAATAACAGAAGAAAGTTTAGATTTTAGTAATTTAAACTTTCCAAATAGAAAAGTTAGAGTTCATGTTGTTCCTTTATCATTTGATAACAATAAAATAATTATACAGATAAGCCAGTTGGCTCTATCAGAAATGTTTCAATCACAAAGAATCAACAGTAAAATTTCTAAATCTTTTTCATCAATGATAGACATGTTAATGCATGAATTAAAAAATCCTCTTGCTGGAATAAAAGGTGCGTCACAATTGATTGAAACTGATATAAAAGATAATTCTAATTTATTAGAATTGACAAAGCTTATTTCTATTGAGTGTGATCGTGTTGAAGATCTATTAAATAGAATGGAACATATTTCTAATAACAAGATTAAATTAGATTATGAAAATTTAAATATCCATGAGATTTTAAATCATTGTATACGTGTCGCTGAGAACAGTTTTGGCAGTGAAATAAATTTTATAAATGAATTTGATCCCTCTCTTCCTAGATTGTTTGCAAATAAAAATCTTTTAATTCAAATCGTATTAAACTTGTTAAAAAATGCTACTGAAGCTAGCCAAAAAAAAGGTAAAATTAAGATTAAAACCAGTTTTAATTCAAATAAGATAACATCTTTTGGTAAAGATGATATTCCTACTCCTTTACCACTTCAAATAGAAATAATTGATTTCGGCATTGGTATTCCAAGTAATTTATTATCTAGTATCTTTGATCCCTTTGTTTCTTCAAAAAAAGAAGGTAAAGGTCTTGGATTATCAATAGTTGCTAGTGGTCTAGAAGATATGGGTGCTGTAGTAGATGTTACATCAAATGCTGGATTAACGAATTTTTGTATGAATTTTCCTCTTAAGAAAACTTAAATAAAAGGAGTTTTTATTTATGGAAGCTAAAAATGTTAAAAATATAATTGTTGTAGATGATGATAGAAGTATTCGAGTAGTAATATCTACAGCTTTAACTAGAGCTGGGTATAATGTTAAATCTAGTGGGACTGCAGCAGGTATGTGGAGATTAGTTGAGTCAGATTTCGCAGATGTTCTAATTACAGATGTTGGTTTGCCAGATGGTGATGCTCTGGATATTTTGCCAAAATTACAAAAAAATAATCCTGATTTAAAAATAATAGTGATGTCAGCTAGAACAACATTGTTGACAGCAGTAAGAGCAGAAAAAAAAGGAGCCTTTGAATATTTGCCTAAACCATTTGATTTAGACGAACTTTTGAATTTAGTTTCAAGTACATTTTTACAGCCTAAATTAAATAAAAATGAAATGATAAGCGATATCCCAAAAAATATATATGATTCTGGGCCTGTTGTTGGAAAGTCAACTGCAATGCAGGAAATATATAAAATAATATCTAGAATAGTAAATACAAATTTTTCTGTATTAATATCTGGAGATAGTGGCACAGGTAAGAAACTTATAGCAAAATCAATTCATGATTTGAGTTCTATAACAAATAATTTTTTTATAGATTTAGATACAAAATTTTTTGATAATTATTCATTTGACGATTTAATCCCAAAAATAAATAGCCATAGTTCAATTAACATAAAAGATATAAATGATTTAAGTGGAAGTTCTATTTATATAAAAGATATAAATGAATTATCCGAAGTACAACAAAAAAATTTTTTAAATGTTATAGAAAATGGTTTGTCACAATTATTTCCTGAAAATTCTAATTTAAAAAAACCTCGAATTTTTGTTTCAACCAAAAAAAATATTGTTAGTGATGTAGAAAAAGGATTATTTAGAGAAGATTTATATTATAGATTAAATGTTGTTCCTATAAAACTTCCCTCATTGAAAGAAAGATTCGAAGATATACCAGATTTGTCTTCAGCTTTTTTGAATTCTAATTATAAAAATACATTGGTTAATAGAATCATTTCATATGAAGGTATGAATTTACTTAAAGATCACTCATGGCCTGGAAATATTAGAGAGTTAAAAAACGTTATTGAAAGACTTTGTTTACTATCATCAACTGAGGAGGTGTCTTTAAATCTTATTAAAGAAGTATTGTCAGAAGACAGATTTGATGAAGATAATAAATATGAAGAAAATCTTGAATTATATTTCAAGAATTACCTTAAAAAATATTTTAAAGATTTCAACGAAAATTTATCAATAAATAATTTACACAATAATTTTATTTCTAAAATAGAAAAACCTCTTATCGAAACAACTTTAGACTTATTTAGAGGAAATCAAATTAAAGCCTCAAAATGCTTAGGTTTTAATAGAAACACTTTAAGATCTAAAATTAATTTATATGGCATTCAAGTTGTAAAAAAAAGAAAGGCTTAAATTTATGTATTTAAGCAATAATATGGGCTATTATATGCTTTATGTTATTAGGTCAAAAGATGAAACAATTTTTTTTAAATATATTTCAACAAAAATTATTTTTTTTATCATTTTTAATATCATTAATATTTTTTTTATTTATTTATAATTCTTTATATCAGTTTAAACTTTTTAATGATAACAAAAGTTTATTTGTTTTAATTCTATTTTTTTCTTTTTTAATTATTTTAGGTTTATTTAATGTTTTTTTTAAAAATTTTTTAGATATTTTAAATAATTTGAAATTAAAAAAAGCAGGGCAGGAGCTTCAAAAAAAAATACTTGTTATATTTTCTGCTATTACATTAATTCCTACATTGTTAATAGCTTTTTTTTCAATTTTTATTTTTGATTCCGCTTTAAGTGGATGGTTTAATAAAAAAATTTCAACTGCCATTTCTCAATCTGTTGAGGTTGCTAATCAATATTTAAACGAACATCAAAGTGCAATTAGAGGGGAAATTTTAGAACTTGTTAATTTAATAAACACAAATTCTAATTTTTTATCATCAGACAAAATTAAATTTAATAATTTTTTAAATAAATATACTAGACAGCATAATTTATCCGAGGCTGTTATTATTGATTCAATAGGTAACGTTTTAGCATTTTCTGAATTTGTATTTGAATATACTTATACTGAAATACCGCAAAAGTATTATGATATAGCAAATGATGACAAAATTTTCATTGTCAAAGAATATGATTCTAACAAAATTCGCGCATTTATTAAGCTATCTCAATTTATAGATGCTTATTTGCTAATCACAAGGTTTGTTGATCAAAAAGTTTTAAATGCTATAGAAAGTACATCAATTGCAGCATCAGACTATCAATCAATTGAGTTAAAACAATTTGATATAAAAATTTCTTTTATTGTTATTTTTATTTTGATTACTGTTATCTTATTATTTACTTCATTGATAATTGGGCTTAATATTGCTAATAGATTACTTGAGCCTATAAGTTCTCTTATAAAAGGAGCTGAAGAGGTTGGTGGTGGTAATTTAGATTACAAAATTTCTGACAATGTTCTTTCTAAAATAAATGTAAATGAAATTAAGAGATTAGTTCAAGCATTCAACTTAATGATTTCTGATTTAAAATCAAATAGAGTTGATTTGGAGCATGCAAATGACCAACTAGACAAAAGAAGAAAGTTTTCTGAGTCTGTTCTTTCAGGAGTATATTCTGGTGTAATTGGATTAGATAAAGATTTAAAGATTAACCTTCCAAATGTTACAGCAACAGAGTTGTTAAATATTTCAATAAATAAAGATTATGGTAAGTCAATTTTAGAAGTCGTTCCTGAATTTAAAAACTTAATTGAAAATCTTTTAAAATCAGGTCTGGGTGTAGTAGAAGATAGGATACAAATAATTAGAAATGATAAAGTTCTAAATTTAATCACAAGATTAGTTATACAAAAATCAGATAGTATAATTTTAGGTTATGTCTTAACTTTTGATGATGTTACTAGTTTAATTGCTGCTCAAAAAATGGGTGCATGGTCTGATATAGCGAGAAGAATAGCACATGAAATAAAAAATCCTCTAACACCAATAAGGTTAAGTGCCGAACGCTTAAAAAACAAGCTAAGTAGTGGCAAAAAAATTGATAAAAAAGTTTTTGAACAATCTTTAAATATGATTACCCGTCAAGTTGACGATATTCATCACTTAGTAAATGAATTTTCATCTTTCGCAAGAATGCCTTCTCCAAAATTAAAAGTAGTTAATATTAATAAGGTTGTAACAGATTATATTAAACCATTAATTTCATCATTTAATGACGTAACCATTGAGATTGATAAAATTATTGAAAAATCTTTTATAATGGCTGATGAAAAACAAATAAGACAAGCATTTAGTAATTTAATTAAAAATTCATACGAAAATATTACATTAAATAAAATACCAAATGGAATTATATCAATTTTTTTTGGAATTGAAGACGATTTTGCTTCTATTACAATAAGTGATAATGGTACTGGTATTGACAAGTCAATTATATCAAAAATACTTGAACCTTATTATACCACAAAGGTTGGCAATTCAGGCTTAGGATTGGCAATAACAAAAAAAATTATAGATGACCATAATGGAATAATATTAATCAAACCATTAAAGGGCTCAAAAGGAACTGCTGTAAATTTAAAATTTCCTCTTTTATCAAAACTTAAAATAGAGAAAAGTAAATGAAAAAAAACAAAATTTCTATTCTTATTGTAGATGACGAATTAGATATTTGTGAAATGGTTGCTGAAACTCTTAAAGATGAAGAATACAATCCTATTATCGCCACTAATTATGACATGGCTGTTGATATTTTGAAAAATGAAAATATAAACCTTTTAATTACTGATATATGGATGAATAATGATACAAACGCTGGACTTAAACTCCTTACTTTTAGCCAAAATTATAATCCTTTAATCCCAGTAATAATGATGTCTGGCCACGGTAATATTGAAACAGCAATGAAAGCCGCAAAAAATGGGGCATTCGATTTTGTTGAAAAGCCATTTAAAGCTGAACGTTTGATATTATTAATAGAAAAGGCTTTAATAGATAGAAATTTGAAATTAAAAGTACTTGATTTTGAGTTAAAAGAAAATGAACGCATGGTTTTAATTGGAAATTCACCTACTTTTAAAAATATAAAACAAAATTTAAATAAAATTGCTCCAACTAATAGTAGGGTATTAATTACTGGCCCATCGGGCTCAGGAAAAGAATTGATTGCAAGATGGATTCATAAAAAATCTAACAGGAAATCATTCCCTTTTATTATAGCTTCGTGTGCCACTTTATCTCCAGAAAGAGTGGAGCAAGTTTTATTTGGTTGGAATGATAAAACAACTGAGGATGATAGTAATCAATCAAATGTAGGTCTTTTTGAGCAAGCTAACAATGGCACACTTTTTTTTGATGAGATATGTGATTTGCCTCTTCAAACACAAGGAAAATTAGTTCAAGCAATTCAAGATCAAAGTTTTTATAAAATTGGCTCTAATAAAAAAATTAATGTAGATGTTAGAATAATTTCAGCCAGTAATAATAATTTAACTGAATTTGTTAAAAATGGTACACTAAGAGAAGATTTGTTTTATAGACTTTCAGTTGCGCCAATTGAAGTGCCTCCTTTAAATAAAAGGGACGAAGACATTGCAGATCTAATTTTTCATTTTTTAAATTTGTTGGCAAAAGATTTTGGAAACAATATATTGAAACTTTCTTCTGAAACACTGCTTATATTAAAAAGCTATGATTGGCCTGGCAATGTAAGGCAGCTAAAAAACATTTTAGAATGGTTAAATATAATGTATGGTAAACAAAAGAATTTTATTATTTCCCCTTCACATTTACCTCCTGAAATCCTGGGTTATAACAATAAAGAAGAAAATATTCAAATTTCAAATCAATTAAGTTTATCTCTTAAAGAAGCTAGAAAAATTTTTGAGAAAAACTATTTAAAAGAACATTTAAAAAGATTTAAGGGAAATATAGCAAAAACATCTACATTTATTGGAATGGATAGATCAGCTTTACATAGAAAATTAAAAGAATTAGATATAGATATTAATAATTTTAATTGAATTAAAATAATTTGGAAATTTTATGAAACAAAAAGTTATAATTTGTGGTGCTGGAAGAGTGGGTACTTCTATTACTGAGCATTTATCAAATGAAGGATTTGATATTACTGTGATTGATTCAAACTCTGAGGCTATTCAGCGTATAACAGAGTTATATGATGTTCAAGGTGTATTAGGTTTAGCTTCTTATCCAAATGTATTAGAAGATGCAGGCATTGTTGATACAGACCTTATTATAGCTGTAACTCAATCCGACGAAATTAATATTGCAGCTTGTCATGTAGCAAAATCAATTTTTGGTACTCCTACAATGATAATACGAATAAGATCAAAAGAATATCTTGATCCTAAATACTCAAATTATTTATTAAAAGATGTAGGTGTTAACAGAATAATATCGCCAGAGGATGAGGTTGCAAATGCTATTGTTAATCAATGGAGAACCCCTGGAGCATTTGATGTAGCTGAGTTTGCTAGATCACTTGTTACTATGTTGGGTGTATCTTGTAAGGTAGATTGTCCTATACTTGACACACCATTAAGAAATTTAATTGATCTATTTCCAGATCTAAGTGTTACAGTAATGGCAATAATTAGAGGACCAAAATTAATTGTCCCAAGAGGTGGAGATGATACAATTTTGGCTGGAGATAGAGTTTACTTAGCTTGTCCTACTAATCAAATTAATAGAACCTTAAGTGCATTTGGTCATATTGAGACAACTGCAGAGAAAGTTACTATTTCAGGAGCTGGTGCCATTGGAATTAGGGTGGCAGAAGAAATACATAAATTATCTCCTGAAACTAATCTTACAATTCTAGAAATTAATAAAGATAAGGCAAGACATGCTGCGGAAATGTTAGAATATGCAACAATAATTTCTGGGGATTCTTTAGATCCAGAAATAATATTGGAAGCAAGATTAGGTCAGGGTGAAACTTACATTGCAGCAACTAACAATGACGAAGTTAATATTCTTTCTTCATTATTATCTAAAAGATCTGGAGCATCACATACTGTAGCTCTAATAAATTTACCTGTATTTATACCTCTTTTTAATTCATTAGACCTAGAAGGTGTTGTAAGCCCACCAAATTTAACTGCCTCTTCAATTTTACAAGAAGTTAGAAGTGGTCAAATAGAACATGTTCATTCTATAATTGAAGAATTTGGTGAGGTTATTTCCTTTGAGGCCCTAAAATCATCATCAATAATTGGGAAGCCTCTTAAAGATATAAAATTACCAAATGATGTGTCTTTAGGTGCAATTGTAAAAGATGATGAAAGTATTGTGTCGCCTAGAGGTGATACAATTATTAATGCAGGAGACATGGTGGTTATGTTCGTTCCAGTAAAATCAATGAAAAAAGTAGAAGAGCTACTTTCAGTTAATTTGGATTTCTTTTAATGGCAAATATATCTTATGTAGATGGAGTTTATTGTAATATTCAAGATGCTAAAATTCACATAAATGATAGAGGTTATCATTTTGGTGATGCTGTTTATGAAGTAATATTATATAATAATGGTATTTTTTATGATTATGACGGCCATATAAAACGGTTATTTAAATCATTAAAATTGATAAATATTAAATTTCATTTATCACCTAAGCAGCTTAAGATAATTGTAAAAAATCTATTTAGATTAAATAGAGTTAATTTTGGTAGTATTTATATTCAGGTTTCAAGAGGTGTGGCTGATAGAAATCACAGTTATTATGATCTTAACTCCAAACCTATTTTAACGATGATTGTTTCAAAGAAGAAAAATAATATATCTGACGATATTAAAGGTGTAAAAGCAATTACTATGGTCGATAATAGATGGTCTAGGCCAGATATAAAGACAACTCAATTACTACCAAATGTTTTGGCTAAAACCTATGCTAATAAAAAAAATGCTTATGAAGGAATTTTTATTGATCAGGAAGGTTATGTAACTGAAGGATCTAGTTCAAATATTTGGATTATAAATAAGAATAATGAAATTTTAACTCGTGATATTGATGGAAAAATTTTGTCTGGTATTACTAGGAAGACTGTTTCTCAATTTGCAAAAAATAATAATTTTAAAATGTTAGAAAAAAAATTCACAAAAGATGATATGCTAAATTCTCAGGAAGTATTTTTAACTAGCGCTTCTTCATTTGTTACGCCAATTATTGAAATTGACAATATTAAAATCGGTAATGGTATAATAGGTAAAACATCAATCGCATTAAGAAATTTGTATTTCAAGAATTTTAATTAGTAATATTTTATGGTTAATTATAAAACATTTTTAATTTTTCCTATTTTCAAGAATAATAAATTTTCTCAAAACGATATTTTCAACCAAAAAAACTTTATTTCTCGTTCCTCTGAAACAAGAAGTCTTGTGTCAGCGTTAGATGGATCCATTGTTTTTGAAAAAATAATTAATATTAGTATCCCAAAAGCCTCGTTATTAATAAATAATAATGTTGCTAATGAAATTAAAAATAATTTTGAACTAAGTCTCGTTGATTTAATAATTTTTGATTGTTCTTTATCGCCTATTCAACAGAGAAATCTAGAGAAAATTTTGCAAAAAAAAATCATTGATAGAACTCAACTTATTATAGAAATTTTTGGTCTAAGAGCGAAAACCAAAGAAGGTAAATTACAAGTGGAACTAGCTAATTTAAGTTTTGAAAAAACAAGACTTGTAAGATCTTGGACACATCTAGAAAGGCAAAGAGGTGGTTTAAGTAAAATAGGTGGCCCTGGTGAAAGTCAAATCGAATTAGATAAAAGAATGATTAATTCAAAAATAAAACAATTAAAAAAATCACTTACAAAGGTGACACAAACTAGAGAAGTTCAAAGAAAACTTAGAAAAAATGTTTCTTCTTTGATCTTTTCTTTAGTTGGTTATACCAACAGTGGTAAGTCAACTATTTTTAATAGTCTTACATCTTCTGATATATTAGTAAAAGACATGGTGTTTGCTACTTTAGACACAAAAATGGGCTCTATAAAAATGTCTGACAATAAAAAAATTATAATTTCAGATACTGTAGGTTTCATATCAGCATTACCTACAGAGTTAATCGATTCATTTAAATCTTCCTTAGAAGAACTCTTTACTGCTGATTACTTACTGTTAGTTCATGATTTATCAAACCCTAATATAGAGAATCAGGCAAAATTAGTTTTTGACACACTAATTTCTATTGGTTTTACTGAAGAAGAATTAGAAAAGAAAATAATAAATGTTTTTAATAAATGCGATTTATATTCAGATTTGAGTAATATAAATATTAAATACAAGAAAAATTTAGTTAAAACTTCTGCTTTAAAATCCAATGGTATGAAAGATTTAAAAAATTACATTGAAAATTTGGCTGAAAAAAAATTTACGAAGGTGCTTTTTCATATACCTATTAACTCTTACAAAATTTCTTCTTGGTTGTATAAAAATTCACATGTATATAATGAAACATTTTGTGATATAGATTTTGTAGGCAACAAAGTTAAGGCTAAAATATCTAATGATAAATTAAATTCATTCAAATCACATTTTCCTGAAATTGAGTTGTATACTATCTGATAATTATGAATGATATTTTAATTCAAAATAATATAACAAGGAATGAGATTGCAGAATACATAAAGAATTTATTAATTAACGTTAATAAAAAAATTATTTTACGATATCATAAAAATTTGAAATCTGAAGATATAAGTACAAAAACATCAAATGATGATTTTGTAAGTATTGCAGATAAAAAAAGTGAAGAAATTATCTCAAAGCATTTAAAAGGTTTTTTAGATGTTAATGACGTATTAGGTGAAGAGACTGCTTTTTTAGATAAACAATATGATAAATATTTGGATAAATCTCTATTGTGGGTTGTTGATCCAATAGATGGAACAAAGAATTTTATTAATGGGAAAGAAAATTTTTGTTCAATGATTTCACTAGTAAATCATATGCTTCCTATAGCTACATTTATTTATTACCCTTTGAAAAATATATTTGTATATGCATTTAAAAACTATGGTGCATTTTTAATTGATACAAGTAAAAACATATCAACTAGACTTTCAATTAAACATTCTAACATATTGAAAATAATTGGATCTGGTGGCACTAAGGGTATACCTGAAAATTACAGACAATCTATTCTCCATAATTTAAAAACTAGCACAGACAGATTATTTATTGGTAGTGCAGGTATTGAAACAATTATGTTGGCCAAAAACGAAATTCAATTTATTTTTCACGGAAGAGTTACTCCCTGGGACCATTCTCCTGTGGACTTGATAACAAAAGAAGCTGGCGGTTGTGTTTATATGGCAACAAATAAAAGTGAATTTAATATAAAATCCAAAGGATCAATCCTAGCTGCCAGTAATGTTCAAACTTGGAATAATATTAGAGATTTGATCATTCCATATGATAATCCTTACAGGAAATATAAAAATTAGCCATTTTTTACAATATTAAAAGGGTTAAAAGCTTGGTCACCAGCCATGATTTCAATTTTATTAATATTTATATTTTTAGGTCTTGTAGCCACCCAATAAATTGTTTCTGCAATATCTTCTGCTTTTATTGATCTTGTATTTTGATAAACCTGAGATGCCTTTTCTTTATCACCTTTAAACCTAACAATAGAAAATTCTGTTTCTGCTAAACCCGGTTCTACTGATGTTACATTAATCCCTTTGCCGACTAAATCAGCTCTTAAATTTAAAGAAAATTGACTTACGAACGCTTTGGTTCCTCCATAAACATTTCCTCCAGGATAAGGATATGAGCCAGCTACTGATCCTAGATTAATTATATGACCTTCTCCGTTTTCAACCATCAACGGTAAAATAGATCGAGTAGCATATACTAAGCCTTTTATATTAGTATCAATCATTTGATCCCAGTCATCAAGGTTGGCATTATCAGCGCCTTCTAATCCAAGAGCTAAGCCTGCATTATTACATAATACACTTATATTATTAAAATTTGGTGATATATTTTGTATGGCTGATTTAACTGCACGCCTGTCACTTATATCAAAAGCAAGTGGTAATGATTTCTCACCTAATTCCTTTGCAAGCTCCTCTAAACGATCAGCTCTTCGACCTGTAATTATTGTTTGCCAGCCTTTTTCATTAAATATCTTTGCTGTTGCTTTACCAAAGCCTGAAGTGGCACCAGTAATAAGAATAGTTTTAGGTATGTTATTATTCATTAATTCCTCTTTGATTATTTTTTACTTTATTCCAAAGATTTTTAAAATCATGTTTTTTTAAATTATGCCATTTTAGTTTGTTGTCTTCAATAAAGTTTTCCATTTCATTAAATCTGGTAGTAAATTTTTTATTAGCTTTTCTTATGGTTTGCTCTGGATCTAAATTTAAACGTCGTGATAAATTAATGATAGTAAAAAATAAATCTCCTAATTCTTCTTCAATCATTTTTTTGTTATTCACCTTGAGTGCATCTTTCAATTCATAAATTTCTTCATCAATTTTATTCAAAACTTGGGTTTCATTTTCCCAATCAAAATTTAATGATGCAGCCTTTTTTTGTATTTTAAGAGATCTTAGTAACGTTGGAATATTTTTTTCAACTTGGTCTAATGTATTTTTGGTATTTGTAATTTTATTTTTTTCTAATTTTTTGATTTTTTCCCATGATTCATGGGGAAGATCATTTTCATTATAATTTTTATCAAATATTTGTGGATGTCTTCTAATTATTTTTTTAGAAATCTCATTCGCTACATCATCAAAATCAAAATCTCCTTTATCATCGGCCACTTGTGAAATTAAAATAACTTGTAATAATAAATCTCCCAACTCTTTTTTTATCTCTTCGATATCATTGTTTTCTATAGCATCTACAAGTTCGTAAGCTTCTTCAATAGAATAGGGAGCTAATGAATTATAATCTTGTTTTAAGTCCCAAGGACAACCATCAATTGGATCTCTTAATATCTTAATTACTTTTCTTATTTTTGAAATAGATTCTAGCTTGTTTAACTCACTTAATTTTTCATCAGATAATTTTTTCATTTTTAAATCTTTTCATATTGGTTTTGAGTATTTATTTATATAATCTATAGTATTTATACCATCAGGAGTTCAAATTGTCTGAAGAAAAAATTGGTTTGTTTGCAAGATTTAGAAGATATTTTCTTGCGGGCATTTTAGTCACATCTCCAATTTTAATAACAATCTATGTTACTTGGATCATAATTACTTTTATAGATTCTCAAGTTGCCGGTTTATTGCCTGATAGTTTGGATTTCACTAAACAGTTGCCTCACCAAATACCTGGAATAGGATTGATTATAAGTATTGTGGTTATTACTTTTATTGGAGCAATAACTCCTGGATTTATTGGTAGAACTTTGCTTAAAGCTGGGGAAAGAGTGCTTGATAAAATGCCTGTTGTTAGAAGTATATACGGTGCAATTAAGCAAATTATGGAAACGGTCATGTCTACTAACTCTGATAGTTTTAGAGAGGTTGTTTTAGTTGAATATCCAAGAAAAAAAATTTGGGTTATTGGGTTTGTTACAGGAGAGACAAAAGGAGAAGTTCAGACTTTAAACGATGAAACCTTAATTAATGTTTTTATACCTACCACTCCTAACCCGACAAGTGGATTTCTTTTATTTGTCCCCAAGAAGGATTTAATATATATGAAAATGAAAGTTGAAGATGCTGTAAAAATGGTAATTTCTGGAGGCATAGTTACTCCAAAATTGAAAACTAATAAGATTAATCAATGATCAACCACCTTTTAATAATCTGATAGCATCATTATTTTCAAAAATAGACAAAAGAACATTAATTTTTTCTTTATCATCTTCATTTTCTAGCATTTTCCTCGCTTCGTCTCTTGCAACGGGAATCATTTGGTTGTGGATATGCAAATCTACAAACTTAAATTCAAGATTGCCAGATTGTTTGCTTCCAAGAATTTCTCCTGGTCCACGTAATTCTAAATCATGTTCAGAAATTTTAAATCCATCATCATTCTCCTTTAAGATTTTTAACCTTGAATGAGCAATTGAGCTTAAATTAGAATTATATAACAATATGCATGAGGATTCTTTATTACTTCTTCCGACTCTTCCTCTTAATTGATGTATTTGAGCTAACCCAAATCTTTCTGCGCATTCAATTACCATTATAGTAGCTTCAGGAACATCTACTCCAACTTCAATTACCGTAGTGGCAACTAGAATTTTACTTTCACCAGATTTAAACTCATTCATTGACGTTTCTCTCTCAATCTGATTTTGTTTTCCATGAATTAATGAAACATTAATGTTTTTAAAATTATTTTTTAAAAAATTGTATCTTTCGTTAACAGCAATCAGGTCTGAATTTTCAGAATCTTCAATTAGAGGACAAACCCAATATACTAATGCTCCAGCTTTAATTGCTCTTTCAATAGAAGATAATACTTCTGCTATTTTAGTTTGTGACAAAACATATGTATTAATTGATTTTCTACCAATAGGTTTTTCACTTAAAACAGAAATATCCATATCACCATAAGCAGTCAGTGCGAGAGATCTAGGTATAGGCGTTGCTGTCATAACTAGTACATTAACGTTATTACCTTTTTCTGTTATTTCAACTCTTTGTTTAACGCCAAACCTATGCTGCTCGTCAATAACAGCTAAAGATAGGTTATTATAAATTACTTTTTTTGAAATTAATGCGTGAGTTCCAATTATAATCTTAATTTCACCGTCTTCTATTTGTTTAATTATGTTAGATCTAGTTTTGTTATCATAAACAGATCTACTTTCTCCTAATAGAAGAGTTGGTTCGATTTTTAGTGGTATAAGTAACTCTTTAATTGTATTAAAATGTTGAATTGCAAGAATTTCCGTTGGAACCATTAATACTGCTTGAGATCCGTCTAATATAGCGTTGAGTATAGAAATTACAGCAACAATTGTTTTACCGGACCCAACATCACCCTGAAGCATTCTAACCATAGTTTTATTGCTATGAATGTCCTCTTTTATCTCATTTATAACTTTTATTTGATTGCCAGTTAACTCAAATGGTAAATTCGAATAAAAATTTTCAATTAATTTTGAGTTGCTATAACATTGTTTAATTTCTTTAATTTTAGAAATTTTATTTTTTATTAGTAACATAGAAATCTGATTTGCTATTAATTCATCTAGAGCAAGTCGTTTTCTAAAAATACTATTTAAGTTTAAGTCATCATTGTTTTCTGGATTATGTATTCTAAATATACAAGTATACCAATTTGGGAATTTGTATTTTATCAGTATATCTTTATTTAACCATTCAGGTATTATTGGTATTTTCTTTATACCTTGATTGATAATTTTTGATATGAATTTTTGGTTTATTCCAAAAAATAAAGGATAAATTGGTTGAAAGAATGGTATTAATTTTTTCTCGGTTGCTTTTACAACATAATCAGGATGAGCAATCTGTCCAAGACCATTAAAGTTCTCAAATTTTCCACTTACAAAAATTCTATTTCCGACTTTGTAAATGTTTTTTAAATATTGTGTATTTTGCCCAAAATAAACAATGTCTAATCTAACATTTTTTTCGTTATTGAGGCCAAAGGTTATTATCCTAGACATATTATTTTTTTTTCTAAAATTAAAGGGAGGTATATTTATTTCCACAACCTCTACTTCACAAGTTAATATGTCACCATGATTTACTTCTTTTAAAGATATATTTTGGAATCTATTAATAGACTTGTGTGGTAAATAAAATAAGAGATTTATTAAATATGGACCAATTTTTTTTTCTAAAAGGTTTAATTTTTTTTCACCAACACCACTTAAATTTCCAAGTGATGAGAATAATTGAAAAATCTCTTTTGGTCTTTTAATAATTACATTAGACAAGAAATCAAAAACCTTTATTTATAATAAACAATAACAAAAAATATCAATAAAACGAGAAAAAATTGAATAATAGAAATGTTTTTATAAAAAAATTAATTTATAGATCTAAATATACTGGCACTCGTGAAACTGATATTTTGTTAGGTAATTTTGCAGAAAATCATTTAAAATATCTTGGTGATGATAACTTATTAGCATATCAAGCTCTTCTTAATTCAGGAGATCCTAGAATTTGGCGTTTATCTATAGATATTGAAAAATCCAAATCCTCTAAAGAAAACTTTCTAATTGACCTTATAAAAGAATTTAAAGGTTATTAAATTGTTTAATTTTAATAAAGATTTAAATAAAATAAGAGAAATAAATGGAATTCGAGATAGCTTAGTACCTTTCTTAATTTCTTTTCTATCTCAAAATCAAAATATATTTTACGTAGCAAAAAATGATTTAGAACTCTCTAATGTTTATAATTTTTTATATTCGAATTTCAAAGAAATAAACATTTACAAAATCCCAGCATGGGATTGTTTACCTTATGATATCTCATCACCAAATCTCAATTTAATTGGAGAACGTGTAAAATCATATACAGATCTTTGTTTTTTTAAAAAAAATAAAAATGAGAATAAAAGCAAAAACGTTATTTTAACTACTATTAACGCTTTATTTAACAAAACAGCGCCTAAAGACTTTTTTTTAAATCATTTTATTAATTTAAATTTATCTTCAGATTATAAATTTCAATTAATTATCGAGTTCTTAAATAACTCAGGATATAAAAGGGTACAAACAGTAAGAGAGTTTGGTGAATTTAGTATTCGAGGAAGTATATTAGACGTTTTTCCTGTTGGTAACCAAACTGCATTTAGAATTGACTTTATAGGTGATAATATTGAAACAATCAAAACAATGGATCCTCTTACACAAAGATCTAAGGATAAAATAAATGATTTTAATATTTATACATCAAATGAATTTATATTGAATGAAAAAAACATAGAGAATTTCAGAAAAAGATTTAGAAGTAAAAACGGGGCTGCTAGTATAAATAGTTTATTTTATGAAAACATATCTGCTGGTATGAAGTTTAACGGTATAGAACATTTTTTACCTTTATTTCATGAAAAACAATTAAATTCAATTTTTGATTATTTACCACTCGAGCAAGGAATTATATGTTTGCTTACAAAGAATTTTGAAAATCTAATTAAAGAACGAGAATTAGAAATAAATAATTTTGGTAACGAAAGAAAAGATGAAAACACTGATTATAATGCTTTCGAGATTGAAGAATTATACGTTACAAAAAATAGTATTTTAGATAATATTAAAAAATTTAATGTTATTCAATTAAATGAATATGACAAACCTAGTAGCACTAATCAAAATGAAATAAATATTTCTTCTAAACCTTTAATAATTCCTAATTTTATAAACTCAGAAAAAATTAATAAAATCAGTAACTTTGTACAATTTTGTATAAATGAATTTAATAATAATAATAAAATTATTACAATTATTACAGAAGAAGAAACTAAGATTAATAATTTAATCAGTTTTTTTGAAGAAGATTTAAATAAAAATAAAATTATATTTGAATTAATTGAGATCAAAAAGCTTGTTAGCAGTGAAAATTTTTCAAATTTTAATTTTTCATATTCTCCATACCTGGAGAGTTTTGAATTAAACAATCATATTATTATATTCACGAGAGATATTTTTGGCTTTCCAGAAAATAAAAGAAAATCATGGAGGAGGAAAACTGAAAATTTTCTTAAAGATGTAAACTCAATAAATGTTGGAGACTTGGTAGCTCATATTGATCATGGGATTGGTTTGTATGATGGATTATTGAAAATATCAACAAATGGAATAGATCATGATTGTTTGAAATTATTATACCAAGATGGCGATAAATTATTTCTTCCTGTAGAGAATATGAATCTATTAAGCCGTGTTGGTGATTCAGGTATTATTAGAAACTTAGACAAGTTAGGCGCATCCAATTGGCAGAATAGAAAAGCAAATGTCAAAAAAAGAATTAGAGATATGGCTGAAAAATTAATAAGAGTTGCTGCACAAAGAGAAATCATTAATACAGAAAAATTATCAATTACAGATGATTACTATAAATTTTGTAATGATTTTCCTTTTCAACTTACTGATGACCAAGATTTAGCAATCAAAGATGTAATATCTGATCTTGAAGCAGGAAAACTTATGGATAGGCTTATTTGTGGTGATGTTGGTTTTGGAAAAACTGAAGTAGCATTAAGAGCTTCTTTTATTGTAGCAAACGCTGGTTATCAGGTTGCATTAGTAGCCCCAACTACAATTTTAGTAAAACAACATTATAAAAGTTTTTATGAAAGATTCAAAAATTCATCACTAAAAATTTCATCATTATCCAGAATGACTATAGCAAGCAAAAGAAAGATTATTAAAAATAATCTTAAATCTGGTGAAATAAATATTGTAGTTGGGACACATGCTTTGCTTTCTAATGATATTGATTTCAACAATTTAGGTCTATTAATTGTTGACGAAGAGCAACATTTTGGAGTTGCTCAAAAAGAAAAAATAAAAGAATTACAAGGCAATATTCATGTGTTAACCCTAACTGCAACACCAATTCCTAGAACGCTTCAATTATCTCTGTCTGGACTAAAACAATTGAGTTTGATTAGCACCCCACCTGTTGATAGGTTGTCAATTCGTACTTTTGTTTTTGAATGGGATAAAGTTGTTTTATTAGACGCTTTAAACCGTGAAAAAAATAGAGGAGGGCAATCTTATATTGTTTGCCCAAGGATAAAAGATATAGATGGTTTGTATGAAAAAGTTAAAAAAATAGCACCTAATCTATCGATAAAAGTTGCTCATGGTCAAATGAAGATAGATGAATTAGATAGTTCAATTAATTCATTTGCGGATGGTAAATCAGATATATTAATTTCTACTAATATAATTGAATCAGGAATAGATATTCCCAACGCAAATACAATGATAATTTATAAATCTGACATGTTTGGACTTTCTCAACTTTACCAATTAAGAGGACGTGTTGGACGAGGAAAAAAAAGAGCATATGCTTATTTCACAGTCGAGACAGGTAAAGTTTTAAATAAAAACTCTCTACAAAGACTAGATGTAATTAAAACCCTTGATAATCTAGGAGCTGGTTTTTCACTTGCAAGCTATGACATGGATATAAGAGGAGCTGGTAATTTGCTCGGCGATGAACAATCAGGCCAAATTAAAGAAGTAGGAGTTGAATTGTATCAAGATATGCTCAAGGATGCTGTATACTCTTATAAAAATAAAGAAGCACCATTAGAAGAAGTTTGGTCTCCTTCAATTTCATTAGGCTTAGCAGTGCTAATTCCAGATACTTATGTGTATGATCTATCAACTAGAATGGCACTGTACAGAAAAGCAGGGGACTTAAGAAGCAGTGATGAGATAAATGAGTTTAATGAAGAATTGTTTGATAGGTTTGGACCTCCTCCTGTAGAAGTTAATAATCTGCTTCAAACATTAATAATTAAAAACAAGTGTTTAAAAAATAATATTAGTTTTATAGATGCAGGACCTAAAGGTATTTTATTGGGATTTAAAAATAATTTTTTTAAAAATACAGACAAGTTATTAGATTGGATTAGCAAATCATTTGGACAAATAAAAGTTAGACCAGATCAAAAACTTTTTATGGAAAAACAATTAAAAAGCAGAGAAGAAAAAATTGAAAATGTCTTAACGTTAATAGATGAGTTAGAGGATTTAAAATCTTAATTAGGGTCTACAATCAAACGTACCTAATACCGTATCATCTTCAAAAGTTTTTATTTTAAATAAAACAAACCTATTATATTTTTTGCAAATATTTTTAACTTTTTTTTGAACTTCTATAGGTATATTTGTAATTGATTTTTTTTCAATTTTCCATTTAATTTCAAATGGTTTTTCTTGGTATGTAAAACTACTACTATTATTTAAATTATGCTGATTGATATTTGAATGCTGATTACAATTAAATAAAAATAACAAAACACCAAATAAAATTATATTTTTATACATAATAAAGCTCATATATATGCTTATTTCCTTAGTTAATTTCGAGAATAAGAAGTATTAAACTTAAAAATTATAGAAACTACCACGAACCAATATTTTTCATGCTTGACCAAGGTTCTTTTACTTCAAGGTTGTCACCTTGTTGAAGTAATTCTATTGAAATATTATCTGGCGATTTAATAAATGCCATTCTTCCCTCTCTAGGAGGTCTGTTGATAGTTACTCCAGCATCCATTAATTTCTGGCATGTTTCATAGATATTTTTAACAGAAAGAGCAAGATGACCAAAATTTCTACCGCTTCCATAATCCTCTGGATCCCAATTATAGGTTAATTCTATTTCAGGTGATCTGGTTTTTATTGCATTATCTTCATCTTCTGGCGCGGCTAGAAAGATAAGTGTAAATTTTCCTTCTGGAACTTCTTTTCTTCTAATCTCAACTAGACCAAGCTTATTGCAATAAAAGTCTATAGATTCTTCAATATTTGTAACTCTAATCATGGTGTGTAAAAATTTCATTTTAAATCCAAACTTTGTTAAATAAATAATATTATATGCATAAAATTAATAATTCAACTATAGTGATGTTATAAATATTTAATATAGGTTTTTTATGAATTTAGAGTCATTTGAAGTAGGATTTAATATTCCTGCTAAAGTAGGAATGGATGTTGATGAAATTCAAACTCCTTCACTGATTATTGATTATAAAATTTTTGAGAACAATATATTAAAAATGAAAGAATTTGTTCTCAACAATAATGTAAAGTTGAGACCACATGCTAAAATGCATAAATCAGTCGATGTCGCTAAATACCAAATTGATAAAGGTGGAGCACATGGAATTTGTTGCCAAAAACTCAGTGAAGCAGAGATATTTGTTAGATCTGGTATAAAAGATATTTTAATAACCAATCAAATAACTGATGCATTTAAATTAGAAAGACTAGCTAAAATAGTTTCGAAAGAATTAAAGATTGGTTGTTGTGTGGATAATGAAGAAAATATCATTAACATCCAAAAAGCAGTAGAAAGAAATAATTCAATAATTGATATTTATATTGAATACGATTGTGGTGCTAATAGATGTGGTGTAAAATCATTTAACGAAATAAATGAACTGATTAAAATGATTAAAAGGATGGCCAACTTAAATTTTACTGGCTTTCAAGCTTATAATGGTTCTATTCAACATATTGAAGATCATAAAACAAGACAAATACAAGTCAAAAATACCTGCAATAAAATTAGAGAATTAAAAGATACTTTCATAAAACATTCACCATTTATTACAGGTGTAGGAACCGGTTGTTTTGATTTAGAAGTAAATGAAGAAGTATATGATGAAATACAAGTTGGTTCATATGCTTTTATGGATGCTCATTATTCATCTTTAAAACATGATAGAAAATTAAATAACTCTAATAATTTTGAAAATTCCTTATTCATTCTTACTGGGGTAATGTCAAAAGCATTACAAAAACATGCTGTAGTAGATGCAGGCCTAAAATCAATAGCTGTTGATAGTGGTTTGCCAAAAACAACAAATTCGGAGTTAGAATATATAAAATGCTCAGATGAGCACGGAATAATAGCTGACCCTGATAATGTTCTCAAAATTAATGATAAAATCCGTTTAATTCCTGGACATTGCGACCCAACTTGTAATTTACATGATTGGTATGTAGTTATTAAAGACACAAAAGTTATTGATTTATGGCCTGTCTCTGCAAGAGGATTTAGTTTTTAATTTATGAATTAAATAATTAATTATTATGAGGCAATTATTAAATGGATAACAAAGAAGTACTCAAAAATATTATAGAAGCAAAAAGAAAAAACCCTTACACAGAAAACAAAACCATTGATCAACTTCGAAAAGAAACAGAAAATGCTGGGTCTTTAATACCACTTCCTAAAAATATAAAGTACAAAAGTTTAGTTGCAGGAAATGTTAATGCAGAATGGATTACATGTGGAGAGGTAAATGAAAATAGGATATTTATGTTCATGCATGGTGGTGGTTATTATAGGGGATCAATAGCTGCTGCAAGAGCAACGGTAGCAAGAATTTCTGCAGAGGCAAAAGTCAAATGTTTATCAATTAATTATAGATTAGCTCCAGAGCATCCTTTCCCAGCAGCTATTGATGATACATATTCTGCTTATGAATGGCTTGTTAATGAAGGAATAAGCCCTGAACACATAATTGTTAGTGGGCAATCTGCCGGTGGCGGATTATGTTTAGCGTTATTATTGAAAATAAAAGATAACAATTTTTATCAACCAAAAGGAGCTATAGCTTTAAGCCCTTGGACTGATCTTTCTCAAACTGGGAAAACAATGGTAACGAATGAAAAAATTGATCCTGTAATAAGTAAACAATACCTTGATAGATTTGCAAAGCTATACTTTCCAGACTTTTATAACATGTCTTATTTAGCATCTCCCATTATTGGTGAATTATCGGGATTGCCAGATATGTTAATTCAAGTTGGATCAGCTGAAACAATGTTAGATGACAGTAAGCGTTTTTTTGAGAAAGCAAAAAAAGCAAATGTAAATGTAAAACTTGAGATTTGGGAAGATATGTTTCATGGATGGCACAGTAATGCACACATATTAAAAGATGCAGAGGATGCAATAATAAGTATTGGTAAATTTTGTAGAAATTTATTAAATGAATAAAATAGAGTTCTGTTAATCTTATCCCACAACTTGTCCCACAAAAAAGTTCATGAATAGTGTGTTACTTCATCCTTTTCTTAATCAATTTTTTTCTTTGTAACTTTATAATTTATATCTAATCTTATAAATTAATTAAATTTTGTTGCAAATTAGTGAGTTATCAAATGTATTATGATACTAGTAAAAATGACCATGGTTTACCCTACAATCCTTTCAAAGCCCTTACAGTTCCTCGCCCAATTGGATGGATTAGTACAGTTAATAAAAAGGGAACAGGAAATCTTGCACCTTATAGTTATTTTAATGGGCTTTCTTATGATCCTCCTTTTGTAATGTTTTCAGCTGGAAATCGTGCAGATGGAAGTAAAAAAGATAGTGTTTTAAATGCTGAAGAAACTGGTGAATTTGTTGTTAATATGAGTACATGGGATACACGTCACCAAATGAATGACACTAGTTGGATAATGGACCCTGATACAGACGAATTAGAAAAAACTGGATTAACAGCTATAGATTCAATTAACGTTAAACCCAAGAGAGTTGCTGAATCTCCAGTCCATTTTGAATGTAAATATCATCAAACTGTTCAACTTCCTGGAAAAGGAGGATTACATAATGTTGTATTTGGACAAGTTATTGGTATTCATATTAAAGACGAATTCATCACTGACGAAGGTATAGTAGATATTTTGAAAATGAAGGTAATTGCTCGATTAGGTTATAATGATTATACTATAGTAGAAAAAACTTTTTCAATTGTAGACTTTAAAGATAAAGGTAAAATGACAAAGAGTTGGAGATAAAAAAGCTAATTAATTTGGAGCAATTTTCTGAATAAAATTACTTTTGATATTAAATTTACTTTTTTATTCTATTTTAAGTAATTAATTAAGTATTTATATAAGATTTGTTACTAAGAAAGATTAGTTAAGTAAAAAAAAATTTTAATAATAGAAAAAAATTTAAAAATCCTTAGGCTTATAAATAACACTAAAAATAAGGGAGAATTAAATATGAAAAACATATTTTCAAAATTGTTTTCAATTTCTGTAGTTTCTCTGTTCAGCATATCCAATGGTATTGCCGGAGATCTTCCAAAAAATATTGCTTGGACTGCATATGGAACTACTTCATCAGGTTATGCTCAATCTGTAGGAATTGGGCAAATGCTTAAAAAAAATTATGGTACTGACCTAAGGATCATACCTGGTAAAAATGACGTTTCTAGAATGGTTCCTTTGAAAGCTGGGCAAGCTGAAATCTGCGCATGTGGAATTGCAAGTTTATTTGCTCAAGAGGGCGTGTTTATGTTCGCAGACAAAAAATGGGGACCAATGAAAGTTTACAATATGTTCAATAATATTGGAAGAAATGGCCAAACAGTTGCTACAGCCAAGGATGCAAACATTAAAACAATGGCTGATCTGAAAGGAAAAAGAGTTACTTGGGTAAAAGGATCTCCAGCTCTTAATGGAAACATGGCAGGTTTTTTAGCGTTTGGTGGTTTAACATGGGATGACGTTATTAAAGTAGAGGTTTCTGGTTATGGAGCATCGGCTAATGCGGTTATAAATGGTCAAGCAGATGCAAGTATGGGTTCTTCTGTAAGTAGTATTTTTAATAAAACAAATGCTTCACCTAGAGGTCTTTTCTTCCCACCAATGCCACATAACGATGAAGCAGGTTGGAAAAGAGCAATAGCTGTAGCCCCTCATTTTGCTAAAGCTGTTGTAACAAACTTTGTAGGATCTTCCGATAGTAACAAATCTTTTGAAGGCATGAATTATCCTTATCCAATTTTTGTTACAATGGAAAAAACATCTGAAGATTTATCATATCATCTGACTGAAGCTGTTATGGAAAATTATGATCAATTTAAAGATTCTGGACCAGGAATGGACGGATATCAATTGTCAAATCAAAATTTTAGTTGGATTTTTCCATATCATCCTGGAGCAGTTAAGTATTACAAGAAGAAAGGTGTTTGGACATCAAAGCATGACAAACATAACGCAAACTTAATAAAAAGACAGGATGTCCTAGCTAAAGCTTGGCAGAAAACTCTAAAGGTTAATTTATCCGGTGACGCTTTTAAGAAAAAATGGCTTGAAAATAGAGCATCTGCTTTAAAAGCTGCAGGAATGCCAAATGCATATAATTAAAGAATAAATCTGATAAGGTAAAACTAAGTTTTACCTTATCAAAAATTGGAATTTATTATGTCCAAAAATCAAGTAGAAGCTTCCATAATTAGAAACAGGGCTCCTAATGTAGTCTCTATTTATATTTTAAGGTTTGCTTCCATTTTATCCACTATGATTTCAATTTACATGTTGTTCGGCGTTGGAAATTTTTTAGGAACATATGTGTTACTAGATACTGAGTATCTTTATGCTATGATTGCTTTATTACTACCTTTACCTTTTATAATATATCATCCAACTCCTAGAAAAGGTAACAAAATACCCTGGTATGACATAATTTTTGCTGTCTCAACTTTTATAATTGCAAGCTACTTTTGTTTTAGTGGATCATTAATTTTAGAAGAGGGTTGGGAATATCTTGCACCAACTCATGCAAAAGTAATGGCATTTATTTTGTGGGGCTTGGTTTTGGAAGCTAGCAGAAGAGCTGGTGGAAATGCTATTTTTATAATTTGTCTAATTATTTCTATTTATCCAGCAATTTCAACTTTTTTACCTGGATTTTTAAACGCACCAGCTCAACCATGGGATACTACTGCCACATTTCATATTTTTGGTACAGAAAGCATTATGGGTATACCAATGACTGCCTTTGCAACCCTGGTTGTTGGTTTTTTAATTTTTGGAGTTGCTCTTCAACATACTGGAGGAGGGGCATTTTTTTTAAACTTAGCATTTGCTCTACTAGGTACTAGAAGAGGTGGTCCTGCAAAAGTGTCAATTTTTTCTTCTGGTCTGATGGGTTCAATGAGTGGGAGTGTAATTACAAATGTTTTGACTACTGGTGTTCTCTCAATTCCTGCAATGAAGAAAACTGGGTTCAAATCATCTTATGCTGCAGGTGTAGAAGCATGTGCATCAACAGGCGGAGTACTAATGCCACCTGTTATGGGAGCAACTGCTTTTGTGATGGCAACCTTTTTAGAGGTTCCATACTCTGAGATTATTATTGCAGCCGCTTTCCCGTCTATTTTGTATTATTTTGGTCTTTTTATGCAAATAGATGCCTATGCAGCAAGAAATCACCTTAAAGGTCTACCTGCAAAAGAACTTCCATCTATAAAAAAGGTTTTAAAAGAAGGTTGGTATTTTATATTTGTGTTTGTAATGTTAATCTTAATGTTACTTTACATGCAAAGAGAAGCACAAGCTCCTTACTATGCCACCGCCACTTTATTAATAATTAATCAAATCGTAAAGATACATAGATGGAATTACGAAAAGTTACTTCATTTTATAGAAAGCGTAGGCAGATTGTTTGCGGAACTTGCTGGAATTTTAGTGGCAATTGGTCTAATAATTGGTTCACTAACTTTTACTGGTAAAATTGGTACTATAACTTATGCGCTGGTAAATTTTGCGGGTGATTCCATATTCATTCTTCTTATTATGGGAGCACTTACTAGTTTTATACTGGGTATTGGGATGACAGTAACAGCTGCTTATCTTTTTCTTGCAGTAACTCTTGCTCCAGCATTAACAGGTAGTGGCTTAGATAAAGTAGCTGTTCATTTGTTTATGTTATATTGGGGTATGATATCTTTTATAACTCCACCTGTTGCTATTGGCGCGTTTGCTGCTGCATCAGTTGCTGGTGCAAATGGAATTAGAACTGGTGTAGAAGCTATGAAATTAGGAAGTGTTATTTACTTTATCCCCTTCTTTTTTGTTCTTAATCCAGCATTAATTGGAAGAGGTTCAATATACGATATTTTGATTGTATTCTTTTCTGCAGTTATTGGAATTATTCTTATTTCAAGTTCACTACAGGGATATCTAATTGGAATAGGCGATCTAAAAAACTCAAAATACTTGGAATGGCCAATAAGGATCATGCTTGGACTTTCAGGTATTTTAATGGCTCTTCCTGGTGGAAACGTTACTGGGTATTCAAACTACGAAATTAACATTTTTGCGACTGCACTATTTATCTTGCCAATTTTATACTTATTAATTTTGAGGTTAAAAAAAAACAAACAAAATTAGTCATGAGTAAACGATTTTAAATTAATTAAAATTAGTATCTTGTTGATAAGGTCTGTTTTGATCAGAAAATTTGTGGTGGGTAGAATGGTGGGTGAATGTATTTAACGATTAATAATATCAATTAAATCAATTACTTATGAATATATAATGGCGGATGGGGTGGGATTCGAACCCACGGAAGGCTTTCACCTTCGCCGGTTTTCAAGACCGGTACTTTCAACCGCTCAGTCACCCATCCACAAAATCGTTTTTTAAACTAGGTTATTAATGAAGGCAAGTTATTATTTTCTTAAAATAGCTATTTTGATTAGTATTAAGTTTTTCAATTATTAGTTTTTAACTTTTTAAAATATGAGTTATTAATTAAAATGTTTTTGTTGAAGGATATAATTATGAATTTTTCAAAACTCTTTAAATTTTTACTATTCATAATTATCATTTTCTTATTTCCTATTTCAAGTTTTGCAAAGGCTAATTTTAATGAAATTGTTCAACAAGTATCAAAAGAGGCGAAACAAAAAGGAATTTCTAGTAAAGTAATTAAAGAATTTAAAAATAAGACTAAATTTATCAAAAGAGTTATTGAGCTTGATAAATCACAACCAGAATTTAAATTAACTCTCGATCAATATCTTAAGAGAGTTGTAACACCTACTAGAATAAAAAAAGCAAATCAAAAGTTTAATGAGAATAAAAAATTACTTACTCAAATATCAAAATATTATGGTGTTCAGCCCCGGTTTATATTAGCTTTGTGGGGTATCGAAACTGATTTTGGAAGGTTAACTGGAGGTTTTTCTGTTATTTCTGCTTTAACTACTTTAGTTTATGATGGCAGAAGATATCATTACTTCAAAAAAGAATTAATAAATGCATTGAAAATTGTAAATGGGGGTCATATTACTATTAATAAAATGACAGGTTCCTGGGCTGGAGCTATGGGCCAGTGTCAATTTATGCCATCTAGCTTTATCAATTATGCTACCGATTGGGATAAAGATGGATCTAAAAACATATGGACATCTAAACCAGATGTTTTTGCGTCAGCAGCAAATTATTTAAAAAGAGTAGGGTGGTCTAATCAAATAACATGGGGTAGAAAAGTTTTCATTGGAAATTATAATGGCAAAACAGATAAAAAAAAATATAATTTGTTAAGTTATTGGTCGTCAAAGGGTATATTAAAAGCAAATAAAGGTAAATTACCTAATGTTAAAGTGAAAGCTAGGCTTATTATACCTGATGGATATAAAAATTATGGTTATCTGGCTTATAAAAATTTTGATTCCCTTTTAAATTGGAACCGATCTAATTATTTTGCTATAGCTGTTGGAACTTTAGCGGATTCTATAAATGAAAATAATTAAATGTATTCAATAACAAATAAATTATTCTATTTTTGTAAAATTTCTAGAAATTTATTTTTTATTACTTTTCTAATTTTAATTCAAGGTTGCACCTCAAGTATAGAAGTTGCTGCTAATTTAGGAAAAAAATATTTAATTCCAAAAGAAGAAAAAAAAAGAATACAAAAACCAATTTATAAAATTGGTAAAAAATATAATGTAGGTGGCAAATATTATTACCCCAAAAAAGATCTCTATTACAATAAAACAGGCATAGCATCATGGTATGGACCGAAGTTTCACGGTAAATTAACTGCTAATGGTGAAATATATAATCAATATGCCCTTACAGCCGCTCATAAAACATTACCTCTTCCTAGCGCAGTAAAAGTAACGAATTTGAAAAATAATAAATCAATAGTGCTAAGAATTAATGACCGAGGTCCTTTTGTTAATGATAGAATTATAGACTTATCATCAAAAGCAGCTGATATATTAGATTTAAAAAGAGAAGGTACAGGTCTTGTAAGGGTACAAATTTTAAAGGAGAAGAGCCTATATTTAGAAAAACTTGCTAAACAAGGATCTTTTCCTGAAATAAATGATTTAAAAGAAACAGAATTACCTAATGTTACAATCCCTAATAAAGTAGCAGTAAAAATTAAGGATACTAAAAATAAAAAAATTAT
>CACBVW010000011.1 GCA_902542765.1 uncultured SAR116 cluster alpha proteobacterium
AAAATCATCATTTTGAGATTTTTCCGATAATCTTAATTTTGCTTTAACTTTTCCTTTATGCATTAGCCATCCACCAATTAAATAGCCAAAACCCATCATGTAATCAAAACTAATACAAGACAGCATTTCAGCATCATCTCTATTTTCTAAGATAAAATCTAGAGTGTTTGATGCTAAGGCAATCATATTTGACATTTCTTGATTTTGTTCACAATCGACTTTGATTTCTTCTAATAATTCTTTTGCAGTTTTCCCATTATCTCTAATAGTTTTCCTGAACATAAAGTCATTGGCTTGAATTGCATTAGTGCCCTCATATATCGGTAATATTCTTGCATCTCTCATGTACTGAGCGGCCCCAGTTTCTTCAATGAAACCCATACCCCCGTGAATTTGTAGTCCATTACTCGTAACTTCTTGTGCTAATTCAGTTGACCAACCTTTGATTATAGGAATCAAAAAACCTTCTTTTAATTTACATTTTTCATTGCCATTATGCGCTCTTTCCATAATTTCGGATGAAACTAATATTAAAGCACGCATCGCCTCTGTAAGACTGCGCATGGATAAAAGCAGTCTTTTTACATCACCATGACCTATTATTGGCGTGCCTTTTTCTCTGTTAATAGGAGTTCCTTGAATTCTTGAGTTTGCGTATTCTAATGCTTTTTGTCTGGCAGCCTCAGAAATTGCCATCCCTTGAAGTCCTACGTCAAACCGTGCTCTGTTCATCATAATAAACATGTATTCAATGCCTCTACCTTCTTCCCCCAACATATAACCGATAGCGCCTTCATTCTCTCCGTAGGACATAACTGCTGTTGGGCTTGCTTTTATACCCATTTTATGTTCGATGGATATGCATTTAAGATCATTTCTAATTGTATATTCACCACTTTCATCTTTTAGGAATTTTGGAATTATAAAAGTAGAAATACCTTTTATACCTTCAGGTGCGCCCTCAGTTCTTGCAAGGACTAGATGAATTATATTTTCTGACATATCATGTTCACCATAAGTGATATATATTTTTTGTCCTTTTATTTTCCAATTTTCACCATCATGTTCAGCTTTAGTTTTTATTGTAGCTAGATCTGTTCCAGACTGAGGTTCTGTTAAATTCATAGTGCCTGTCCAGGCTCCAGAATTAAACTTGGGTAGATAAGTTTTTTTTTCTTCTTCTGTGCCTACAAGAGTAAATGCGTCAATTAATCCTTGAGTTAATAAGCTACATAACGCAAAAGACATATTCGCTCCATGCCAATATTCATTAATTGCAGCGCTCATTCTAGCTGGTAGTCCCATACCATCATAATTAGAATCACTTGCTACTCCAATCCAGCCTCCCTTAGCAATTTCTGAAAAGGCATGACTAAATCCTTCAGGTGTTTCAACTTCGTGATCTTGCCGAAGAATAGGATTATTCTTATCACCAAAATGATTTAGAGGTGCTAAGTAATTATCGGCCAGCTTTCCAGCCTCAGACAGAACTGCGTCAATTGTTATATCGTCAAGATCCTCATGAGCAGGCAAAAGGTTTTCTAAAACAAATTTTGTGTCCTCTAAAGGAGACGTGTAACCCATTTAAAACTCCGGTATATTTTCATAGTTGATAAAATCTAGCACTACTATTATGAATATTATTAGGAGGAAATCAACTATGTCTGATATAGAAAATGGTTTAAGTAAAAATAAAGCAAATTATGCCTCATTAAGTCCTTTATCATTTCTAGAAAGAACAAGAAAAACATTCCCAAATCAAATTGCTATTGAATATAAAGATTATAAATTAACTTACCAACAAGCTGGTGAAAGATGTGAAGCATTAGCAGAATTAGTTAGAAATAAAAATTATGCTGACGGAAGTACAATCGCAGTAATGCTACCTAACATTCCAGTTATGTGGGAGTGTCATTTTGGTATACCGATGGCAAATGGTGTCTTGAACGCAATTAATACAAGACTTGATAGTTTTACTGTTAGTTTTATTCTTGAACATGGAGAATCTAAAATGTTCATTTATGATTCTGAATATAGTCAAATAGTTGAGAAAGCCATAGAGAATTTAAAAAATCCTCCATTATTAATTGAATATGTTGATAAAATCGCTGGTAATCAAAGGTCAGGTTTTGCAGAGAAATTTAACTGCCTGGACTATGAGACAGAATTAGAAAAGTTTTTTGGTTTTAAATTTGAACATGTTTTGCCAACTGACGAGTGGAATTCAATAGCTTTGAATTACACCTCTGGAACAACGGGCAACCCCAAAGGAGTTGTTTATCACCATCGTGGCGCATACTTGAATGCCATTGGTAATACGCTTACCTGGGACTTACCAATGCACCCTAAGTATTTATGGACACTTCCTATGTTTCATTGCAATGGATGGTGCTTTCCTTGGACTATTACAGAAAGAGCAGGTACCCATGTTTGTTTAAGACAACCAGCTGGAGAATTAATTGTAGAGGCTTTTCAAAAACACAACATAACTCATTTGTGTGGAGCTCCAATTGTAATGCAAATGGTAGCGGATTATTTATTGCAAAATAAAATATCTCTTAAATCAAAAATTAAAATGATGACTGCTGGTGCTCCTCCTCCTGAGGCTGTTCTAAGTAAAATGGAGACCTGTGGTATTGAGGTCATTCATGTTTATGGCCTTACAGAAATTTATGGGCCTGCTGTTGTCTGTGCATGGCATCCAGAGTGGAGCCAATATGATTCTTCAGAACAAGCCAGATTAAAGGCAAGGCAAGGTGTTGTTTACTCTGTACAAGAAAATATGAAAATTATAGATCCTGAAACTAAAAAAGAAGTGCCAAAAGATGGAATATCACTAGGTGAAGTCTTTATAAGAGGTAATATAACAATGAAAGGTTACCTTAAAAACAAAAAAGCGACAGATGAAGCTTTTGAAGATGGTTGGTTTCACACAGGTGACTTAGGTGTTTGGTATGATGATGGATATATACAACTTAAAGATAGATCAAAGGACATAATTATTTCTGGAGGTGAAAATATTTCCTCCATTGAAGTAGAAGACGCTATATATAAACATCCTGATGTTATTGCAGTAGCAGTTGTCGCAAAAGAAGACGAAAAATGGGGCGAGACCCCTTGTGCATTTGTAGAATTAAGTGAAGGATCTCTAATTGGAGAAAATGAGTTAAGAGATCATTGTAAATCTCTATTAGCTGGCTTTAAAGTGCCAAGATATTTTAATTTTGTAGAGCTTCCGAAAACAAGCACAGGAAAAATACAAAAATTTAAACTAAGAGAACAAGCAAAACTTGTTTGATTTAACTTACTTTTTTTAAATTCTGGTTATTTAGAATTTTATCAAAAGATTTGTCCCATTTTTTTTCAGCAATTTTTATATTTTTTTCTTTAACATGACCATACCCTTTTATTGATAGAGGTATATCAAGAAATTCGATAATTTTTTTATAATTATTATCATTTAAAATTTCAGATATTTTATTAATAGTAGTGATAGTTTTTTGAGCCAAAGCACGTTCTTTTTTTCTTTCTGAGGTATATCCAAATATATCTAATTTTGTTCCTCTTAGAAATTTAAGATAAGACAATACTTTGAAAACTTTATATACCCAATTACCAAACCTTCTTTTAAGTAGATGACCTGTTTCAGGATCTTTTTTAGAGAACAAAGGTGGTGCTAGATAGTATTCTAATTTCGCGTTTTTATTTTCATTTAAAAAGGTTTGGGCAAAATCCCCGCTAGTATGTAATCTAGCAACTTCGTATTCATCTTTGTATCTCATAGCTCTAAATAAAGTAAGAGCAGCTTTCCTGGATAGAGGTAATTCTTTTTCTGATTGATCTATTTGGTTTTCTTTTTTAATTATTTTTTTGACATTAGAAAGAAAAATTTTGGAGTACTCTTTGTTTTGATATTTTTCAAGGATGCCAGAAAAGTTATCTACATATTTATCTATTGATATAATTTCAGACTTTTTTGAGTTTAAGCCAGCTAAGTTAAATACTGATTGAGGTTGTTCGCACAATAATCGTCCCCAATTGAAAGCCCTTAGGTTTTGTTCAATAGCCACTCCATTGAGTTCTATAGCTTTTTGCAGAGAATCAATATCTATAGGAAGAAGTTCTTTTTGAGCGGCTATTCCCAACATCATTATATTTGCAGAAACTGTATCGCCAACTAAAGCTTCAGCTAAGTTAGATATATCAATAAAGTCTATATTTTCAGTTTGAAGATGATTTTCTAAATGCTTTTTTAATAAGCTATCATCGACAACTGTACCTATGTGAACACCAGCAACTCCAACTGGCTCTACTCTTCCATTAATTATGGCATTTGTTCTTAAAGCATTCAATGTTCTGGTAATAGAAGGAGAAACTGATACAACAGCGTCACATCCTAAAAGCACGTCGGCTGTTTCGTTTGGAAGTCTTGCAGATCTATCATAAAGTGATTTTTCTTTTCCAATTCTAATTTGACTTGTTACAGCTCCATTTTTTTGAGCTAATCCAGTAAAATTCATTGATTGTGCAAATAATCTATCAATTCGAGCAGCCATAACTATTATGGCAGCGACAGTAGAGACACCTGTGCCACCTATGCCTGCCATTATTATATTTTGAATACTATTTAATTTTTTCTTAGGTTTTTTTAAGTCATTTATTATCTCTGGAATATCTGGGAACTTCTTTTTTTCTTTGATTGAAATACTACCAGCCTGCACACCTATGAAACTTGGACAAAATCCTTTTTTACAAGAATAATCCTTATTACAAACACTTTGATCAATTTGTCTTTTAATTCCTTCTAAATGTTCAAAAGGTTTTACAGCTACGCAATTTGATTTTTCAGCACAGTCTCCACATCCCTCACAAACATCAGGATTGATATACATTTTAATATCTCGATCTTGAACATATCCCCTTTTTCGTCTTCTTCGAAGTTCTGTTGCACAAGTTTGCACATAAATTATTGCTGTAACTCCTGAGATTTCTCTTACTTCTTTTTGGATATTTATAAGTTCATCTCTATGAAATATTCCAACTTTGTCAGCAAATAACTTTGTTTCTTTGAACTGCTCTGGTTCATCTGACACAACATAAATTTTTTTAACACCTTCTGCTGCAAGTTGTTTAGAAATTGCCCATGGAGTTGCTCCACCAATGGCCTTTTGACCACCAGTCATTGCTACTGCATCATTGTAAAGAATTTTAAATGTTATGTTAACATTTGCTGAAACTGCTGCTCTTATTGCTAGAGAACCAGAGTGAGCATATGTTCCGTCTCCAATATTTTGAAATGTATGTTTATGATTTGAAAATGGAGCTCTTCCTATCCAATGACCACCTTCACCACCCATTTGACTGAAATTAGTTAATTTTTCAGGATGGAGAAAATATCCAATAGAGTGGCATCCAATGCCAATACCGACAACTTCTTCATCTGGTGTCTTTGTTCCTGAGTTGTGGGGACATCCTGCACAATACCAAGGTGTTCTTGAAACAACTGGTGGTAAATTTCCACCAATTGATTCTGATTTTGTTTTGGGAAAATCAATGCTTATCGAAGAATGGACAGCTTTTTTTAGCAAACAATCTGCGATAATATCACTGGATAATTCTGATATCTTCGGAACTAACTCCTCTTTAGAGGAAGCATCTAACTTTCCAGATAATCGAGGTCTTGATTTGGAATTAAAAAGAATATGAGCAACTTGTTCTTCTACAATACTAGCTTTTTCTTCTATAACTAAAATTTCTTCAAAGTTTTTACAAAAATTAATTATTTCTTGGTCTATTAATGGCCAAGGAATTTTGCATGCAAATAGACCAATACCACTCCTTTCAGGATCTTTAATGCCAATTTTATCTAAAGCATCTATAGTTTCTGTAGTAGCTTTTCCAACAGAAATTATACCTAATGTTTTTTTTGTTGGATTAAATATCACATTATTAATTTTGTTTTGTTTAATAAAATCCTTAGACGCAGGTATTCTTCTTTTAATTAGCGCTGCTTCTCTATCTAAAGCTGGGTCATGTCTATTGACATGAACATTAATTGGATTTTCCAACTTGGATGAAATAGGTCTTAATTTCCCGAGGTCAATCACAGAATTTGAATCAGCTGTATCACTTGTAATTTTGAGTGCAACACATACGCCTGCATGACGTGACAAGGCAAAAGCTTGCAGACCCATTGGTATAACTTCATCTACATTTGCTGGATAAAAAACTGGAATACCTGCAGAAATAAGAGATTGCTCTGATTGATATGCAATAGTAGAACTTTTTCCAATTGGGTCGTCTGCAACTGCTAATACCATGCCACCTTTCATTGAAACACCACCCATGTTTGCGTGTCTTAAAGCATCCATAGATCTATCTAAACCTGGCCCTTTCCCATACCACATTGAAAAAACACCATCTATTTGTGGTCTGTCGTATAAACCGAGCATTTGGGTTCCCCAAGCCGCAGTAGCAGCTAATTCCTCATTCACTGCTGGTTGAAAAATTATATTATGTTTTTCTAGATGTTTTTTTGATCTTCCAAGTTCTAAATCAAGTGTCCCAAGTGGTGATCCCGGGTATCCACTGACATAACCATGTGTTACTAATCCATTATCTTTGTCGAGTTTTGCTTGTTCGATTAAAAGACGTACTAGTGCTTGAACACCATTCATCAGTGCTAAATCATTGTCCTTAGTAAAACAATCGTCTAATCTAATATTATCAATGTAATTCAAAGCTGACCCGATGTAATTTTGTTCATAATTAATTTAAATAATTAAAATGATTTTAACAAGTAGTAAGAATAATTTTAGGAAAGGTGATTATTTTTTATGCTTCAAAAATTGAATAATTTTGAAGAGCTATGTTTATCATTTAAATGGAATATTCCAGAATTTTACAATATAGCGTCTGATACTGTTGACCAGGATATTTATCAAAATAGGATAGCATTAATTAATTTTTTAAAAGACGGCAAGATAGAGGAATGGTCTTTTGTTGATATAAAAAGATATGCAAACAAACTTGCTAATGTTTTTGATCATTTTCATCTTGAGGCCAACGCAAGGATTGGTATTATTTTAGGTCAATGTCCTGAAACTGCAATTGCACATATGGCTTGCTTCAAGTCCGGAAAAATTTCAATACCCTTATTTAATTTATTTGGAACAGATGCATTACATTATCGTTTGTTGAATTCTAGGGCATCCTTGGTGATTTGCGATAATATTGGCTTAAATAAAATTTTTGAAATTAATGATAGATTACCAGATTTAAAAAAAATAATTTGTATAGATAGTAATAACGAAAAAAATAATGTTTTTGATTTTAAAAAGTTAATCGAAAAAGCTTCAGACAGTTATTCTACAAAAAAAACAAAAGCATCAGATCCCGCATTAATAATTTATACCTCTGGAACAACAGGTGGACCTAAAGGTGCTTTACTCCCACATAGATCGTTGTTAGGACATATACCAGGAGTAGAAATTCCTCATGAGTTTTTATCTTCATCTGAACCAGTTACAGATTTGTTTTGGACACCAGCTGACTGGGCATGGATAGGTGGGTTGTTTGATGTACTCCTTCCAGCATGGCACTTTGGTATTCCTGTAGTAAGTTACAGATCTCAAAAATTTGATCCTGAATTTACTTTCGATTTAATATCTAAGCTTGAAATAAAAAATACTTTCTTACCACCTACTGCATTAAAAATGATGAAATCATTTAATCCCACTAAAACAGTAAAAAATTTGAAATTGAGAACTGTTGGTTCAGGTGGTGAAGCTCTAGGAGAAGATTTGCTAGAGTGGGGCAAAAAAATTTTAGGGGTTTGCATTAATGAATTTTATGGTCAAACAGAATGCAATTTAACAGTCTCGAATTGTGGAGCAATTATGCCAACTAAACAGGGTTCTATTGGTAAACCCGTTCCCGGTCATGAAGTTAGGATTATTAACAAAAATGGAGAACTTATCAAAGAACCTGGATTAGATGGAGAAATAATAGTCAAATCTGATACCCCTGTATCTTTTTTAAAATACTGGGAAAATGATAAAGCAACAAAACAAAAAGTTAGAGATGGTTGGCTCTATACAGGTGATTTTGCTTTTAAAGATGAGGAGGGTTATTTTTATTTTAAAGGGAGAGAAGATGATATTATCAATACCTCAGGTTATAGGGTTGGACCTAGTGAAGTAGAAGATGCTATTCTTTCTCACCCTGAAGTCAGTATGGTTGCAGTAATTGGCGTTTCAGATAAATTAAGAGGTCAAGTCATTAAAGCTTTTGTTGTTCCTAAGGATCATAATAATGTTTTAACTCAAAATGAAATATTAAATAATTCTATCCAAAATCATGTTAAATTAAAGTTGGCTGCTCATGAATATCCTCGACTTATAGAGTTTGTTTATGAATTACCTTTGACAACTACAGGAAAAATTATCCGTAAGGATTTGAGAGAAAATAATTAATAAATTAGAGATTGATTTTGACTTATTGTGCAAATGTTTTTTCTTTAATACTTTACAATTAGTTAATTTTATATTTTTAAGGTTTAAGAAATAAGCTATAATTATTTAATTTATTATAAGGAATTTCAATGAGTGAAAATTACAAATTTGACACCCTCTCCTTACATGCTGGACATATTCCTGATAAGGAAACTGGTTCACGTGCTGTACCCATTTACCAGACAACCTCTTACGTTTTCAATAGCACAGAAGAAGCAGCGTCTTTGTATAATATGGAAGTTGGTGGACATTTATATACTAGAATATCAAATCCTACAGTTGCGGCACTCGAGCAAAGGTTAGCAGCTCTTGAAGGTGGAGCAAGTGCACTTGCATGTTCAAGTGGAATGGCTGCAATGCATCTTGTGGTTTCTGCAATCTGTAGTAGTGGGGATCATATTGTCGCATCAAGTAAAATGTATGGAGCAAATATTAATTTACTTCAGCATACTATGCCTCGTTTTGGTGTTAAAACCGACTTTGTTAATCCCAATGATCCAGATGCAATTAAGAGAGCAATAAAACCAAATACAAAATTAGTATTTGGAGAAGTTATTGGTAACCCAGGATTAGATATCATGGATGTTCCAGAAATTGCTAAAATATGTAATTCAAAAAATATCCCTCTAGTATTAGACGCTACTTTTAATACTCCATACTTAATGCAACCATTTAAATATGGAGCTAACATTATTGTTCACTCACTTACTAAATGGTTAGGCGGTCATGGTATTGCGATGGGAGGTGCTGTTGTAAATGGCGGTAATTTTGATTGGGGAGATAAAGATAAGTTTCCTACAATTTCAGGACCACATTTTGCCCTAGGCGGCATAAGTTTTTGGGAAGAATTTGGTCCATCTGCTTTAATAGCAAAAATAAGAGCAGAAGGTATGTATAATTTTGGACCTTCTTTGTCTCCGACCAATGCATTTCATTTAATGCAAGGAATTGAAACGCTACCTTTGAGGATGAAAAAACATATTGAAAATACTCACTCTATATTAGACTTTTTAGTTAATCATGAAATGGTAGAATGGGTAAAACATCCAGATTTAGATACACATCCTGATCATGAAGTAGCAAAAAGAATATTACCAAAAGGATCTGGGTCAATCATTGCTTTTGGTATTAAAGGTGGACGTGAAGCAGGGAAGGCATTTATTGAATCTGTACAACTAGCTTCACATTTAGCAAATGTTGGTGATGCTAAGACACTACTTATTCATCCAGGGAGTACAACTCACTCTCATTTGAGTTCAGAGGCTATGAAAGAGGGTGGATTAACGGATGACATGATAAGACTGTCAGTTGGATTAGAAGATATTAATGACATAAAAAAAGACTTTGAGAGAGGTTTCAAGGCAGTAAAAAAGCTTAATAAGTAGGAATATCATGATAATTAATTTTAAAGGTGTTAAGACCTATATAGGTACAGGTGGTAAAAGTTTAGATATTAATAAAATGACTTTATGTTTTTTACACGGGTCTGGTCAAAATCATTTGAGCTTTATTCAACAGGCTCGTTTTTTTGCTTATAAAGGGTATTCTGTAATTGTCCCTGATATGCCAGCCCATGGATTTTCTGATGGGAATCCCTGCAAATCAATAAAAGAAAATGCAGAATGGATAAATGATCTGTTAGTTGATCTAAAACTTAAAGAAGTGGTTGTTATCGGACATTCTCAAGGATGTTTGGTTGCTTTAGAATTGAATAGGATTTTGAAAAGGTCTTTAGAAGCACTAATATTTGTTGCGGGCTCAAATGAAATTCCAGTTAATCAGTTCTTATTAGATCTTTCAAAAGAAAATTCACAAAAAGCCTCTCAAATGATGGTTACTTGGGGACATGGTATTGATGGAGATATGTCAATAAACAAATGGCCAGGACATTCTCATTATGGAGAAGGTAATAATATAATGTGTATGAACAAACCAACAGCTCTAAGGTATGATTTACACTCTTGTAATGATTACTCTGACGGAATAGATGCTGCAAAAATTATTAAAGTTCCAGCATTGGCTGTTTTAGCAAAAAATGATCAAATGACACCATTAAAATCAGGCTTAAAATTTGTAGAACTTATAAAAAATTGTGAAACTCACATTCTTGATTGCGGTCATTTTCTTCCATCTGAAAGACCTATAGAATTAAATTCAATAATAAATTCTTTTCTTTCAAAATTAAAATAATTTTCAAATAGGGATTTTGTAAATCAAATGAACGAAATAAATGAATTCTTATTTAATAATATTGAAAATCCAGATCATTGGAAAATTTCTGAAATTATCCTAGATCAATGTAAGAAATATCCAAAAAGAGAAATTATCGAATTTATAAATGGCCCAAAATGGACTTTCCATGACCTAAAAATTAAATCTTTAGAAAAAGCTCAAATTTTAAAAGAATTGAGTTTAAATGAAGGTGACAATTTAACAGTTTTAATAGAAGACCCAAAAGAATTCATACCATATTGGATAGCATGCAGTTTTACAGGAGTTATGTTTGTAGCTATCAATACTGCTATAAAAGGCAATGTATTATTACACCAAATAAAGACATCTAAATCAAAAAATGTTCTTGTTGAGGATCAATTTTATCATGAAGTAAAAAGCTTGGTTAATCTTCATAAATTAGAAGTTGAAATATTAAATTGTAAAGTTTTAAAAAACAAAGAACTTTTGAATGGAGACGAGATTATTTTAGGAAAATTAAGTGACAACGTTTGTACTATGTTTACAAGTGGAACATCAGGTCCCTCTAAAGGAGTTATGATGCCTAACGCGCATTGCGTTCTGTTTGCTATTGGAACAATTGAAAATTACAACTTAAAAGATGATCATACTTTTTACATCTCATTACCTTTATTCCATGCAAATGGATTATTTATGCAGCTTTTAGCGTGTATTATGACTGGTGCAAAAGCAGTTATAAGAACAAGATTCTCAGCCTCAAATTGGCTTAATGATATTAGAAATTATAACATAACTCATACTAATATGTTAGGGGCTATAGCTGCGTTTATTGTTGCACAACCGCCTACTAAATATGATAAAGATCATAATTTAGAAGTAATTGGTTCAGCTCCATTGCCAAGTGAACCTGAAAAAATTTTTAAAAATAGATTTGGTGTAAAATATGTTTTACCACTTTATGGCATGACAGAAGTTAATATTCCAATATATGGTCTAAAAAATGAAATAGGTAATGGTAGGTGCGGAAAACTATATGAAAAATATTTTGAGGTTGAAATAAGGGATCCTCAGAAAGATACACCTATTGATGACGGCTTGGTTGGTGAAATAGTTGTGAGACCAAAACAACCATATGGTTTTATGTCTGGTTATTTAGGAATGCCAGAGAAAACTCTAGAAAGTTGGAGAAATTTTTGGTTTCATACTGGTGACGCAGGGATTAGAGAAAAGTCTGGTCACTTTGTGTTTGTAGATAGAATTAAGGATTGCATTAGGAGAAGAGGTGAAAATATTTCGTCATACGAAGTTGAACAAGCTTTTTTAGAAATTCCATTTATTACAGAAGCAGCTGCATATGCAATTTCAGCTGATGGAGGTGAGGGAATGGAAGATGAAGTAATGGTAGCCTTGATGACTGATAATGAAACCAATATAGATTTTGATAAATTACTTGAAAAAACTAAAATAAACTTAGCTAAGTTTGCCATACCTAAATATATAAGAGTAATGAGAGAGTTTCCAAAAACACAAACAGGTAAGATCCAAAAAAACAAGCTAAGAGCAGAAGGAGTTACTATAGATACTTGGCAAAATAAAAATATTTAATTATCATAAACTTAAATTAAATATCAAGGGGTCAAAATGGCAAATAATAAATTTCAAGGTTGCTGGCCTGTGGCTCCAACACCTTTTAAAGATAATGGTGAACTCGACATAGAAGGCATGAAAAGAGTTCTAGATTGCATGGTGGATCAAAATGTTGATGGCATTTGTATATTAGCGAATTACTCCGAGCAGTTTTTGCTATCAGATGATGAAAGAGAGATTTTAACTAGACTATGTATTGAACACGTATCTGGGAGAGTTCCTGTAATTACAACAGTTAGTCATTTTTCAACAGACATTGCACTTTCACGAGCTAAATTAGTGAAAGAACTTGGTGGTGAAATGCTTATGATGATGCCCCCATATCATGGTGCTCTAATGAGAGGAACATCTCAACAAACATTTGAACAATTTGCAAAAGTAGGTGAAGCAGGGGTAACCATTATGGTTCAGGATGCACCATTATCAGGAGTTGATTTACCTGTTCCTCTTTTAATAAAAATGGCAAAAGAAATAGAAACAGTAAAATGTTTTAAAATTGAGTGTGCTCAGGCGGCTTCTAAATTACGAAAACTTGTTTTTGAAGGTGGTGATGCTATTGAAGGACCATTTGACGGTGAAGAAGGAATAACATTGTTTGCTGATTTAGAAGCTGGTGCAACTGGTAATATGAGTTCTGCAATGATACCAGACTTAATTAAACCAGTTGTTTTAGATTATTTGGCTGGAGAATTTGATAAATCCGAGGATAAATATAATAATATTTTACCTATAATTAATTATGAAAATAGGCAATGTGGGTTTAGAGCAACTAAAGTAATTATGAAAGAAGGTGGCGTTATTAATTCAGATTTTTGTAGACATCCAATTCCGCCTTTAGAAGAACAAACAAAAGCAGGATTAATAAAATTAATTAAGAAATATGATCCAATAGCCTTAAGCTGGGGAAAATGAAATTTAAAATACTTATAAAATAATATTGGAGGAACTATTGCCTTACACTTTAGATGATTTAGTTCAAGATATTAAAGAAATAATTAATACTGAAAAAATGCCAGACGGCTCAGATAAAATTTGTTATTTTGTCTCAAAAGCCCTAATGGATCAAAATTTTATAACTGACAATCTTCCTGATAGAACAAATGGTGAATTACCTAGGCAAATACTTTATGAAGATAAAGACACAGGTTTTTGTGTTTGTGGTCATGTCCATGATAATGAAGCTATAGGAAGCCCTCATGACCATGGAACAAGCTGGGCTATTTATGGACAAGCCTCTGGCGAAACAGAAATGACTGATTGGGAAATTGTTGAAAAAAATAATTCAGATGATGTTGTAAATGTTAAACTAAAAAAAACATATATTATGAAAGCTGGTGATGTGCATTTTTATGATGTAGGGCATGTCCATTCACCAGTTAGAAAGCATCCTGTTAGATTATTGAGAATTGAAGGGACTAACTTGGATAATATAAAAAGATCTAATATTAGAGTAATTACCTAAAATATCTCCTTTCTTCTTCATCCATGTTTTTTATTAACTCCGTTTCCCATTTTAAGTAATTTTTTGCGTGTTCTTTATTTCCTTGATGACGAAGGTATGTATGAAAATTGAAATCAATAAATTTTTCATCCACCTCAACTTCTGTTGTATCAACATAATCTAAATAATTTTCAACGTCTGTTTCATTCCAATGATATACTTGAACTACATACCTTGGATCTTTTTCTTGAAGATCACTTACAATTAGACTTGCTTTAGATAAATCATTGCTTACTAGAATGATAGATTTGACATTGTGCGGCATCTCGTTTGTTATTATTAATCTATTAGTCCAAACTGACTTCTTTATTCTTTTTTTGCAATAATCAACGCTGTTTCGAATGTCAAATATAGGAATATTTTTTAAAGTTTTTAAATTCTCTAATTTAAATAAATTTATGGGGCTAGTTTTAAAGTTTATATTGTGTATGAGATTTAAATTTTTAATTTTTTTAGGGTTTTCATTTATAACATAACAATGATAGTTCATTTTCTTTAACCATAATGCTGTCATACCTGCTCTTACTAGATCACCATCATCAAACAAAATTACATGTGATTTTAATACGCCTATGTATTTATCAGTGGCTTGTACTAATTGACCACCGGGTACGTTTCTTAATTTAGATAATTTATTTTTTTGATTTGAGTTTGTTCTTACATCAAAAATATATGAAGTTATGTTCTTATCATTAATGAGTTTTTGGGCTTGATTAAAATCAATAATTTTAACTTTATTTTCTAATAAGTTTACTATCTTTTCTCTAAGCTCATAAATTTTTTCATTCTTTGGTGTTTTGTCCAAAAATTTTGTTTTTCTATGATCTAATTTTAAATTAGCTAAAAACCATCCTTGTGTCCCATTCTCTAATGCAAAAACTTTATTTTTGATACCAAAATTTATCAGTGTCTGAGCGCCAATTATTGATCTTGTTCTACCCGCGCAATTAATTATTATTTCAGTATTTGAACTTTTAATTATTTCAGAAATTCTATAGGGTATTTCAGCATTTGGACAACAGACACTTCCAGGTATGCTCATCTTGTTATATTCATCAAACGGTCTACCATCTAATATAATTATATCTTTCTTTTCTTTTTGTTTCTGAGATAATTGAGATGCAGTTATGGATGGTGTATTAAATTTTTGTTCAACTAATTCCCCGAAACTTTTACTAGGCACGTTAATTCCGTCAAACAGATGAAAGTTAGACTTTTCCCAACCATCAACCCCATTTTTTAAAATAAATATATTTGTGTATCTTAAATTTTTTGCAAGTTTATAAATTATTTCTGAAATTCCGTCGTTATTATCAAATAACACTATTCGTACATTTTTGTTAGGTAATAGCTTTTCAACATTTATCTCAAATTCACTAAATGGAATTGAGATAGAAAACAATGGATGACCTGCAGTGTGTTGAGCTGTCTCTCTAACATCAATAAAAGCTAATTCTTTTTCATCTGAAATCCAACTTTTTACTGTTTTGGCTTCTACAAAATTTTTCATCATATAATACAATAATTGATTTAAATTTAATAATTTAAAAAATTAATATATGTTTTTTGATAAAGATAGTTAAAATGGGGGATATCATGAAAGACTACAATGTGGGAGATTTGGTTTCGGAGTTTTTGCATCAAATAGATGTTAAGGACGTTTTTGGAGTGGTCTCTGTGCATAATATACCGATGCTAGATGCAATTGGTAGAAGGAATCATATTAGAATGATCCCTGCAAGAGGTGAAATGGGAGCTGGCCATATGGCTGATGGTTATGCTAGAGCCCATAATGGACTTGGTGTTGTATTTACAAGTACTGGTCCTGGTGCAGCTAACGTTGCGGGTGCAATTGTTGAATCTCGTTTTGCAGGTTCGTCTGTCTTGCACATTACAGGTCAAACTGCAACAGAAAATTTAGATAAAAATCAAGGTACAGTCCATGACGTCCCTAATCAATTAGGCATGCTTAGTTCAATTTCTAAAGACGCTATTAGAATTGATGATGAAGATGAGGCTCTAGAAAAATTAATCTATGCATGTAATATTGCTCTTACTCCTCCAAAAGGACCAGTTTCAATTGAGATACCTATAGATATTCAAAGAAAAAAAATCAAAAGACCTGCTTTGTTAGACACTATTAGTTTACCTCATATAAATGTTGAATTAGGTGATACAAAATCTCTAGATAAAATAGAAAATTATATAAAATCTTCAAAGAGAAAAATTATATGGGTAGGAAATGGAGCTAAGTTCGCAACCGAAGAAGTTAATCTTTTCATTAAAATGGGTTTTGCAGTAGTAACAAGCACTCAAGGTAGAGGAGTGGTTTCAGAAACAAATAAAATGTGTTTGGGATCTTTCAACTCTGTCCCTTTGATAGAGGAGTTTTATAAAACATTAGACCTAATGCTTGTAGTAGGGAGTAGATTAAGAGGTCATGAGACTAGAGATATGTCATTAGAGTTACCAAAGAATTTAGTACAAATTGACATAGATCCAAGTGCCAAAAATAGAACATATAAAACAAATCAATTTCATTGTGGAGATGCTAAAAAGGTTCTGGCCGAATTAGCTAAAAGATTAGACGGTAAGATTTCTGTAGACAATGAGTGGACAAATGAGATTAGTGATTTAAAAAATCGAATTTATTTTGATTATAAAAACATGTTAGGTGCGTATAAAGATTTTCCAGAAATAATAAGAAATATTCTCCCAAAAGATGGGAAGTGGGTTAGAGACGTCACTATTTCAAACAGTATGTGGGGCAACCGAATGATGTATATAAATGATCCTACTGAAAATATTTATCCTGTTGGAGCGGCAATTGGGCCTGGGATGGCTTTGGCTATTGGAGCCTCAATTGCTAGCGAGGGAAAAAAAACAATAGCAATGTGTGGGGATGGGGGGTTTATGCTTAATGTTCCAGATTTGTGGACTGCTTCTGAAACCAATTGTGATGTTGTATTTTTAGTGATGAATGACAACGGTTATGGTGTCATAAAACACATACAAAATAGTATGTATGCTGGAAGAAAGTTTTTTGCAGATTTAATGGTACCAAATTTTGAAGATTTAGCAAAAGCAGCTAAAATGAAATATAAGAAAATAGACTATGCAAAAGATTTAGAAAAGGTACTTAAGGAGGCTGTAAATTTTGATGGTCCGGTATTAGTAGAGGTAAATGTAGCATCAGTTGGAGAAATGCCTCGTTACTTTGCTCCTCCTCCTCACGCTCTTAAAAAATAAAATGTTTGAGTTTCCTGAATCAATCTCAAACTTAACAGCATATTTTTTAATTTTTGCCAGTATGACTACGTCATTTATTACTTCAGCCTTTGGAATTGGAGGAGGAGCAATTTTATTAGGATTATTAGCCGTCAAACTTCCACCCGTAGCATTATTGCCAATACATGGAATTGTTCAAGTAGGTTCTAACCTTGGAAGAACAATAATTTTTTTCAAAGACATTAAAAAGGAAACTTTAATTCCATTTACTATTGGGACTATTATTGGTTCTATAATTGGAGGTTCCATTTTTATTCAAATAAATGCGTGGTTGCTTCAGTTATCAATATCTTTATTTATATTATGGTCAGTATACGGCAAAATTCCAATTATAGGGTCAAAACAAATAACAATTGGTGGTGTGTTTTCAGGTTTTATGACAATGTTTTTTGGAGCATCGGGAACCTTGGTAGCAGGAATGGTGAAAACACTGAATCTCGAACCAGTAAGACATCTAGCAACACATTCAGCATTAATGTCTATACAACATTTAATTAAGGCAGTGGTATTTGGATTTGTTGGTTTTGCTTACTCAGAATATTTTTTACTTATTTTTTTAATGATAATAAGTGGATTTGCAGGAACTATTTTAGGAAAAAAAATTTTAGTAAAATATGGAAGTAAATATTTTAAAATTATTTTAAATGCAACTCTTACAATTATTGCAATATACCTCCTTTGGAATGCAATTATTATGAGTAAAATTTTAGATTAATTTAATCTTTTTGCTTAGTTATCCAAGAAAAAATCATAGGTCCACATAAACCTAAAAAGGCAAATACTAAAAACATAAGTGCAAGTGGTTGAGTAAGTATCATCCACCACGCTCCATCAAACATTTTAAGAGAATGTTGTAAATTTGTTTCTACCATCTCTCCTAAAATAAGACCGACAGCAATTGGAGCAACTGAAAAACCATGTCTTCTTGCAAAAAAACCAATAACTCCAAAAATCAATGCTAACCAAACATCTAAAAGTTGTCCTTGAAAAGCATATGCACCAATCACTGATAAAGCAAAAACAATAGGCCACAAAATCTGTGTTGGAACTAGTGATACTCTAGCAAATAACTTAGCGGCATAAAGGCCCATCAACATAAACATTACATTTGCAACAAACATTGAACCGAAGATTTGATAAACTTTTTCTACTTGCTCAGTAAACAAGTAAACACCAGGTCTCAACCCATGAACCATAAGTCCAACAAGTATTATTGCAGTTGTCCCACTACCAGGTATACCAAGAACCATTGTAGGAACCATAGCTCCACCAGTTGCTGCATTGTTTGCAGCCTCCGCGCCAGCAATGCCTTCAATAGAACCTTTACCAAATTCTTTCTTATTTTTTGACCATCTTCTTGCTTCTGAATAACCTATCATTGATGCAACAGTTGCACCTTCAGCTGGTAAGACACCTATAAATGTTCCAATACCACAAGATCTAAGTATTGTTTTCCAAATCTTTTTATAATCCTCTAAGGTTGGAAGTTTTACAGCTTTCATACTAACAGTATTTACAATTTTATTAACTGTTTTGGATTGAACTAAAAGCTCTGATATTGCAAAAAGACCAATAAATATTGGAACAAAGTGCAAACCTTCATACAATTCATAATTACCAAACATAAATCTTTCTATGCCGGTAACACGTTCAGCACCTATAGTTGAAAGCCAAACTCCAAATATTCCGCCAATAAGATTTTTCACAGCACCACCCGCACTAATACTTGCTAGCATTGATAATCCAAAAACTGTTAAAGCAAAATATTCTGGTGATCTAAACTCGTAAGCAACCCTTGCCAATAATGGAGCAGCAAAACATAAAATTAGAACAGAAAATATACCTCCTACTGTACTTGAAATTACCGCAATACCAAGAGCCCTACCTGCTTCACCTTTTTGTGCTAATGGATATCCATCAAAAGTAGTAGCTGCTGCTGCAGAAGTACCAGGAGTATTGATCAAAATTGCCGTAATTGATCCTGCGAATGTGGCAGAAACATAAATAGTAGCTAGAACGGCAATAGCATGAACGGGATCCATAGTTAATGTAAATGGAAGAAGTAACGCAGCGCCAGTTGTTGCACCTAATCCTGGGAGGACACCAATTATAACCCCTAATATTGTAGTTGCAAAGATCAATCCTAATAAATATGGATCAACTACAACTGATGCCATTGCAGATATTGCTTGCTCAAACATAAATATCTTTCCTAACCATAGTACAAATTCATTAATATACCCCTTGGAAATCTGATTTTTAAAACATAGTCAAATAATAAAAAAACCAACCCAGGAGTTATTGTGGCGGTCAAAAAAGCAACCCAAATCCTTCTCTCGCCCCATAAAATACTCATTAAAAAAATTACAACAAAAATTCCAATAAACATATCTGTATAAACAGTTAACAAATAAAATAGCAGAAATAAAAACATACTTCCCCAAGTATGATATTTCTCTAAAGCTATAGGCTTTGGACTGTTTTTATAAAATTGAAAACTCAAAATTCCGATTAAAATCAGTTTCAAAATCATCAAAAATATCGGGAATGATCTAGCCTGCATGCTATCACCAACAATCATTTCAGGTGACGTATCAAGCTGTAAGGCAATTGCAATAACTGCAAGCGAAAAAATGGTTAATATTAATGGAACTAAATAGATATTTTTCATAATTTTTATTAAAGACCCCTCATATTTGAGAGGTCTTTATCTTCTTTTTCTATTTTTATTTTAATAAGCCCATTTCTTTTAAGGCAGGACCAAACTCACCCACCATAAATGCAATTTGCTTACCCCATGGACCTGATGGCTGTGGTGATGTACTATCCAATCCTGAGTTAGCTAGGTAAGCCTGATACATTGAATGTTTCATAGCTTTTTGAATACCTTTTTCCATTTCAGCAACTCTAGCCTTATCTACACCAGCATGTGTTACAAATCCTCTAGTTGTAGATAAAACAAGGTCAATGCCCAATTCTTTAGCTGTCTTAGCTTTTGGAATTGGAGCCATTCCGTTTTCTGCTAAAATAACAAGTGGACAAATATCTCCAGCTTCAACAGGTGCTGCAGCTTCTGATAAGTTTAATGTTCCTACATCAACTTCCCCAGCAACTAGTCTTGTAGCTAATTCTCCACCACCTTTGTAAGGGATGTATTTTGGCATTTTTTGGCCAAGTCTCTTAGCCCATAAAAAGACAGTTATATGGTCAATAGTACCAGTGTGTGTGCCACCAAAAGTAATTTTATCGCCTTTTTTCATACCAGCAACAAAATCTTCAGGTGTCTTATAAGGACTTTTCTTACAATTAACCATTAAAATTTGTGGATCATTAGTACCTCTTGAAATTGGTGCCATATCCTCAACTTTTAACTTTGTTTTACCCATTGCCATTGTGATTGCATGACCAACAGTAAATGTTAAAATAGTGTTGCCATCGGCAGGTCTTGTCATAAAGTAGTTCATTGCAGCTGCACCACCGCCACCTCTTTTATTAACAACAACCATATCTTGCTTAAGAGTTCTTCTTGAACGAAGCATCATCATTCTTGAGTTGACGTCGGTTCCTCCGCCAGCTCCCGCATGAGTAACAACTTCAATCGCAGGCTTTTTTGAAGCCAGAGTAGGAGCAGTAGTGAAAGCAATAGCTGATACTATTGCAGCCAGACCAGTTCCAACTTTAAAAAGTGTTTTAGATTTAATCATTTATTTTCCTCCGTAATGATTATCCAGCTAACGCTGGCTTGAAATACCATTAAAATAGTATTGTCTTGAGTAATTAAATACTCAACCCCATTCAACATTATAGCAACTTAGAAATTTCAAATTACTTACTAAATGAATAGTTTGATTATTACGAATTAAAATTACGAGTCAAGCACTACAAGAGTTAAATGATGAATTTGTTAATAGTTAAATAATGAATTTAATTATTAGGTTTATCTTGAAAATTTGAACTCATATTAGATCTATAAAATTCAATAACTTGTGTTCTTGTGAGATCCGAGCTTTCTTCTTTCATAAAAACTTTAGAAATGTTTGGTGTAGCTGTAGCTAATTGAAAAATTATAGAAAATATTGATAACGGTTCCAAATTTAACTCCTTAGAATAAGATTAAACCTGCAATTGATATGCCATCCATATTCTATGAGAAAATAAAAAATCAAAATAAAGCTTGTAATACATTGAAAATTTAAAAATTAATTTTAAATAAGTATAGCCAACATTTAGAATCGAAATAATGCCAGACTTTAGCATAATAAAAAAGTACAATGCTTCTAATATTAATGTTCCTAGCTCTATGGTAGATTGGATGAGATCCAATCATGCTGGAGAAACAGGCGCAGTTTGGATTTATATGGGTGCTAAATGTATATTTTGGAATAAAAAGATTCAGGATATGACCAAAGAACATTATGTAACTGAAAAGAATCACTTAATTGTGATGGGTCATATCTTACCTAAAAGTAGTCATAGTAAACTCTTAATTTTGTGGAGAATATTAGGATTTGGTCTAGGATTTTTTTCTGCATTATTGGGCTATAGATTTTTTTGTGTAACAATTCAATCAGTGGAAACTTTTGTAGAAGAACATTACCAAGAACAAATTGATTTTTTATATAAAAACTCTACTTCTTTTAAATTACTTAGAGTGTTAGAAAAGTGTTGTGATGAAGAAGTAGAACATCAAGTGGATGCAAAACTCCAAAAGGGAAATGATAAGAATACTAGTTTTGAGAGATTTTGGTCAAATTTAATTGGATCTGGTTCTAGTCTTGCAGTAAATATTTCAAAACAATATTAGGTTTAATAATTATGAAATTAACTAAAGTTTTTTATGATGGGAAATGTGGGCTGTGTAGTAAAGAAATTAATTATTACAAAAGAATAGCTCCAAAAAATATTTTTGAATGGCATGATATAGCTTCAAATCCAGAAAAATTGAAGGAGATTCACGTTTCCCAATATGACGCTTTAATGTATTTACATGCGACCGACCAAAAATCCAATTTAAAAATTGGTGTAGACGCTTTTATTTTAATATGGGCACAACTTAAGTATTGGAAAATTTTATCTATTTTAGTAAAAACTCCTGTCGTTTACTCAATTGCAAGAATCACGTATAAATTATTCGCAAATTACAGATTTAAAAGACTTACACATTGTCAAATGGCAAGTCAGAAGGTTATATAGTAAAAATGCTTAAATGGATTAAAAATTTCAAATCAAAAAAAAATAGTGTTTATGTAAAAAAAGAAACTCGATTAGAGCAGATGAAAAAAAATCCCTATAAAAGAGTTGATAGTGAAAATATGACAGATATTGAAAAAATGGACCAAGGATTTAATGGAAAAACTTTTACCATTAATGGTATTGAAGTAGATTTTTAACCGTATCAACAAAAAAATTTATACTTTGCCTTTACGTAAATTGTTATATACTCCTGATTCTTATTTAAAGGATTATTAGGGGATTAGATATGAAAAAGTTTACTACAACATTGGCGGCTCTGATGATATTGGGGTCCACTTCGTCATTTGCAGACGGTCATAAGGTAAAAGTTGGTATGATAACCACATTATCAGGTGGTGGTTCAGGTTTAGGCATTGACGTCAGAGACGGCTTTATGCTGGCCGTAAAAGGTAATAAAAATATTTCAGTAATTACTAAAGATGATCAGCGCAAACCTGACATTGCAGTTCAATTAGCTGATAAAATGATACAATCTGACAAAGTAGATGTGTTAACGGGTATAATTTGGTCCAATTTAGCAATGGCTGTTGTGCCTGCTACTGTAAATCAAGGTAAATTTTACTTGTCACCAAATGCTGGTCCATCAAAATTAGCTGGTAAAGGATGTCACAAGAATTATTTTAACGTTGCCTGGCAGAATGATAATTTACACGAAGCAGCAGGGGGTTACGCTAATTCTGCTGGATTTAAAAATTCTTTTATACTTGCCCCTAATTACCCTGCAGGTAAGGATGCATTAACTGGTTATAAAAGATATTTTAAAGGAAGTTTAGCTGGTGAAATTTATACAAAATTAGGACAAAAAGATTATGCAGCAGAAATTGCACAAATAAGAGCATCAGGCGCTGATAGTGTATTCTTTTTTCTACCAGGTGGAATGGGTATTGGATTTATGAAACAATTCTCACAATCTGGAATAAATCTTCCAGTTGTTGGCCCGGCTTTTTCATTTGATCAGGGTATTCTTAAAGCAGTAGGTGATGCGGCACTTGGTGTTAAAAACACGTCTCAGTGGTCAAAAGATATTGACAATGATGCAAACAAAAAATTTGTTCAAGATTTCCAATCTGAATATGGAAGATTACCTTCTTTATATGCATCTCAAGGTTATGATACTGGTAAGCTTTTAATTTCGGCAATGTCAAAAGCTAAAGTTAAAGACAAGGATAAATTTAGAGATGCTCTCAGAAAAGCTGATTTTTCGTCAACAAGAGGGAAATTTAGTTTTGATAAAAACCATCATCCTATCCAGGATATTTATGTTCGCGAAGTTATTAAGGAAGGTAAAATCCTTACTAATAAGATTGTTTCAGTTGGGTTGAAGGATCATTCAAACGCCTATGTTTCTGAATGTAAAATGTAAAAATTTAATAGGTGATTTCTAATTTAGAAATCACCTAATTCTAAATTTTTTAAATGTCATCTATACTATTTTTTGAACAATTATTAAACGGCATACAATTTGGAACTATGTTGTTTCTTATGTCAGCTGGTCTAACTCTTATTTTTGGAGTTATGGGTCTAATTAATTTAGCTCATGGATCTTTTTACATGATTGGAGCTTTTAGTGCTGCCTTGATAGCAGGTTTAACGGGTTCTTTCTGGCTTGCATTGTTAGCAAGCTTGTCAGGTGCTGCAATTGCAGGAGTGTTAATAGAAATTTTAATTATTAGACGTTTATATAGAAGAGATCACCTAGATCAAGTTTTAGCTACATTTGCATTAATTTTATTGTTATCTGAAGGTGTTAGATGGTGTTTTGGAGCTTTTCCTTTATATTTAGATATTCCAAAAAATCTTAATGGTACTTTACTAATTTTAGATGATATTATTTACTCTAAATATCGATTATTCATAATATTCATGGGTCTTTTGATAGCCACTGGGCTTTATATTCTTATAACAAAGACACGTTTAGGTGTTCGAATAAGAGCAGGTCAAAATGATCGCCAAATGATATCAGCACTAGGTGTTGATATATCAAAACTTTATACCATTGTATTTGCACTGGGAGCTTCGTTAGCTGGTTTAGCTGGAGCAATGATAGGAGCTATTCAATCAGTCGAAGTTGGAATGGGTGAACCTATTTTAATTTTAGCATTTGTAGTTATAGTAATTGGAGGAATTGGCTCAATAAAAGGTGCATTAATTGGGTCTATTTTAGTAGGGGTAACAGACACAATTGGTAGAATTTTTTTACCAGAGCTTTTAAAAATTTTTATGGAACCTGCAAGCGCTACTTCAGTTGGTTCTTCAATTGGTTCAATGCTAATTTATATACTGATGGCTTTAATACTTATAATTAAGCCATCTGGATTATTTGGAAAAACTTAAAATGATTGTTGAAAAAATTTTTAATAAATGGATTTTGGTTTTTCTTTTTTTAATTCCGGTTTTAGGATTTATTTTTGAAGAGCCTTATTACATTACTTTAACTACAAAAGTGGTTATTCTTGGTATTGCAGGTATAGGACTAAATTTAGCACTCGGTTATTGCGGCTTAATTTCTTTTGGTCATGCCGCTTTTTTTGGATTAGGTGGTTATGTTACAGGAATACTATCTTTTCATGCTTTGAACTCAGAACTAATATTCAGTTGGCCTTTTGTCACTTCTGGCAGTTCTGAAATGTTGTTAATTTGGCCAATAGTAATATTATCAAGTGCGTTTTTAGCTCTAATTATTGGCTTATTATCATTGAGAACTACAGGTGTTTACTTTATAATGATAACCCTTGCATTCGCTCAAATGTTATACTTTTTTGCAATTAGCTGGCCAAACTATGGAGGTGAAGATGGGTTATCTATATATATGAGAAATTCGTTACCAATAATTAACACAATGGACCCATTGACCTTTTATTTTATATGTCTTTGTTGGCTGTTAATAGTAATTTTTATTTCTGCTAAACTAATAAATTCTTCTTTTGGTATGGCATTTCAAGCTATTAAGCAAAATGAAGAGAGAGTAAAATCTGTTGGTATTGAAACTTTCAAAGTTAAGTTACTAGTTTTTGTTATTTCAGGAACAATTACTGGATTAGCGGGGTCCTTATATACTGACTTAAACAGGTTCATAAGTCCTTCAGTCCTTAATTGGCAGATGTCTGGAGAAATAATGGTTTTTGTAATTCTTGGAGGAATTGCAAGGCTTTATGGGCCTCTTGTGGGTGCGGCTTTCTTTATTGTTTTAGAACAAACGTTAGGAGGTTATACAGAAAATTGGCAGTTTTGGTTGGGATTAATACTTATTTTAGAAATATTATATGTACGCACAGGTATTTTAAGTTTATTTGAAAAAAAATTAAAATATGAAAAATAAAATCTTAAATATTAAAAACTTATCAAAATCATATGGTGCCTTTAAAGTTACCGATGAGATTACAATAGACCTTCATTTTGACGAAATTCATGCTTTAATTGGACCTAATGGAGCAGGAAAATCAACATTAATTAAGCAAATAGTTGGAAGCGTAAAACATGATATAGGTTCGATTATCTTGGATCAAGAAGACATAACTGATTTAAGTGATGTTGAAAGAGCTAAAATTGGAATTTCAAGAACATTCCAAGTTTCTTCTATCATTCCTCAGTTTAGCGCAATAGATAATATAGTTTTATCCCTATTAGATAAATCAAGTAAAACATTTCAAATGTTCAAAAGTGTAAGAAATAATAAAGAATTGTATTCAAATGCAAATAAAATTCTCAAGGAAATTGAACTATTTGAAAAAAGTGACATTTCAGCATCTGACTTAAGCCATGGTGATAGGAGAAAACTCGAAGTTGGTCTTGCTTTAGCTATGGATCCAAAAGTCTTTTTATTTGATGAGCCAATGGCTGGCTTGGATGAAAGTGGTACAAAGATGATGATTAATTTATTCAAAAAAATAAAATCTAATTCTCCAATTTTATTAATTGAACATGATATGGATGCTGTTTTTGCATTAGCTGATAGAGTTTCAGTAATTAACTACGGAAAGATAGTAGCCACAGGTACAGTAGATGAGATAAGAAAAAATGAATTAGTGAGAGATGTTTATTTAGGCTATGAGATCTAATGGAAAAACTGCTAGAAATAAATGGATTAAAGTCATGGTATGGCTTAAGTCAAGCTCTCTTTGATGTGAATCTAGAAATAAATCAGGGTGAAGTTGTTGCCCTTCTTGGTAGAAATGGTATGGGTAAATCAACCACAATCAGATCAATTTGTGGTTTAATAAGTAGTTATGAGGGTGAGATAAAATTTAAAAATATTTCAATTATAAATCAGCCAAGTTATAAAATTGCTCAATTAGGTATCGGCCTTGTGCCAGAGGGTAGAAGAGCATTTACAAACTTGACTGTATTGGAGAATCTTACAGCAACTGCAGTTGAAGGAGATTGGACTCAAGAAATGGTTTTTCATTTATTTCCAAAATTATCAGAAAGAAAATATCAAAGTGCTTCTACTTTATCTGGTGGTGAACAACAAATGCTTGTAATTGGGAGGGCATTAATGACAAATCCAGACTTACTCATTTTAGATGAAGCTACAGAAGGTTTGTCCCCAACTATAAGATCAGAAATATGGAGAGTTATAACAATTTTAAAAAATAAGGGTGTTTCAATTTTAATAATTGATAAATCACTTAAACAACTCCAGGATTTAGCTGATAAATTTTATATTTTAGAAAAAGGAAAAACAGTATGGAATGGTTTTTCAAATGATTTAACAAGCAAAATTGCTCAGAGATATTTAGGTGTTTAGTCAGATATGATTATTGAAATCATCTAGCATCTTAATATCAGCTTCACCTCCAACACCAGAAACAATTGCCCCCATTTCATTAAATTCTTGACTAATTTTTATCCAATTTTTTCTACCTTTTTCAAAGTGTGACTTTGAAATCCAATATTTCACAGTAAGAAAATTTGTATCAGAAATGTCAACTGTTGTTTGTTTTATAAGACCAACTTTCATTTGTTCATTTGCTACTTGATTACTATGTAGCTTTATTGCTTTTTTTGCCGTTTGGTTTGGGCATTTAATAGTTACTACTCTTACATACATGAAATTATTTTCTATTCAAAGTTAAGATTATATTTAAATTAATCAAATCAAAAGTTACAAACAGAATCAATAGCGATTTTGAGTTTTTCAGAAATTTCATCAATCTCATTCTCATTTATAATAAACGGAGGTGCAATTAGAATATGATCGCCAACTTCTCCGTTTATTGTTCCCTGCATTGGATAGCAAATTAATCCTTCGTCTAAAGCCTTCTTCTTAATTTTTCCTGCTACATTTAATTTTTTAGGAAAAGGCTCCTTAGTTGATCTGTCAGCTACAAGCTCTATAGCTCTGAATAAACCTCTACCTCTAATATCTCCAATATATTGATTTTGGCCTAATGATCTTGTTAAGTTTTCTTGAAGTATGTTACCCTTTTCTCTTACTATAGACGGATAATTATCATTAATTAATTTACTTAAAACTGCATATGAAGCTGCACATGCTACAGGATGACCAAGATATGTGTGTCCATGTTGAAAAAATCCAGATCCATTTTGTATCGCTTCATATATATGATTTTGGCATATCATAGCTCCAATTGGTTGATATCCTCCTCCCAAACCTTTAGCTATAGTAATAATATCAGGAATAACTGGTTCATCATCGCAAGCAAATAAAGACCCCGTTCTTCCCATACCACACATAACTTCATCTAAAATTAATAAAATATCGTATTTATTACAAATTTCTCTTATAAGCTTAAAATATCCTGGTACAGCTGTAAGAGCACCTGCAGTTGCTCCAACAACTGTTTCTGCAATAAAAGCCATAACATTATCTGGGCCCAAATTTAAAATTTCATCTTCTAATTCTTTTGCAACTCTTTGTCCATAATCCCATTCAGTTTCGTCTGATCTTTTATTTCTATATATGTAACAAGGCGAAATTAAGCTGGTTTCAATTAGTAAATCTTCAAAAAAATTTCTTCTCCAAATATTACCCCCAGATGCTAAAGCTCCAAGAGTGTTTCCATGATAACTTTGTCGTCTAGATATAACCTTGTGTTTTTTTGGTTTTCCTATTTCAATAAAATATTGTTTTGCAAGTTTTATTGCGGCCTCTACTGCTTCAGAACCACTTGAAACAAGGTATACTTTATCTAGTCCAGATGGAGAATGTTTTGCTAATAAATTTGCTAGTTTTTCAGCAGGTTCATTAGTAAAAAAAGATGTATGTGCATAAGCTAATTTTTCTGTTTGATCAATAACTGCATCTCTAATGGTGTCGTCAGAGTGACCTAAGCAAGACACTGCAGCACCACCTGAACCATCAATATATTTTTTCCCACTATCATCTATAATATAACATCCCTCACCTTTAATAGCTGTGGGTAGATCATAATTTGAATGTCTTGGAAAAATATTACTACGATTCATATTATTTTCTAAAAAGTTGTTTCTCCAAAATCTTGAGTAACTCCACCAACAAAGTGAATTGTTTTAGGTGATAAGGTTTTGACATATTTAGCTATATTTTCGTCAATTAACTTGTCAATTTTTTTCATTGTTTCAGCATCAGGAAACTCCCATAAGACCACACTTACATTGGGTGTTTGCGGATTTTTCATAGCTCTAAACCTAACTCCTTTCACTTGTTGAAGTAAATTAGGCCATCTAGTTTCAAGTATTGATTCGAATAATTCACAATCTTCAGTAGATGAGAAGGTCCTTACAAAAATTTTAATTAACATTGTTTCTCCAAACTAAAAAACATCTTAAATTTATTACAATTTCAAGTTTTGTATATTATGTTATTTTTTGCAAATAATATAAATTTTTGGTGGGGAATTGATGTTTCATATAGCATTTAGAAAAGATGTTTTTCTTAGAGCTTTTAAAATGGCTTTGATAGTAGGAATCATTTTAGCAATAATTAATCATGGGGATCATATTTTTTTAGGAACGATGACAGTAACAAATTGGACTAAAATCTTAATTACTTTTTGTGTGCCCTTTTGTGTTTCAACTGTTTCCTCTGTACTTGCAATTAAAAAAGAGCAGTTAACAGTTAGATGAAAATAATTTTATAATGAATAAATTTTTAAGTGTCTTTATTTTTATAACAATCTTTTCCTTATTTAATTTTTCAGCAAGTTCCAAACAAGAAAATTATTATTATGAGGTTCAGTTTGGAAATTTAATTGTTGGTAAAGCAGAAGTTTTTTTTAGATCAACGTCTCAAAATTTAAATATTGATATTAAGTCACAAAGTGCTGGTATTTTAGACGTATTATATGAGTACAATGGCGTATTAAAGTCGTCATCAATAAAAAATAAAGGTACTTGGTTACCAAATAAATTTTCAGCTGGTGGAGTATTTAATAAAAAAAAGCGGACTACAGATATTACATGGGTCAATAATTATAAAACTGTAAGTTATGTAAATGTTCCTACTATAGATCTTAAAAAATACCATGAAGTTCAAAAGTCAAGTTTGATTAATGTAATTGATCCAATAACAGCCTTTATGAGAGTTATTGAAAAAATTAATGAAGAATATACTTGTGACCAAAACTTTAAAGTTTTCGACGGCAGAAGGCGATATGATTTGGAAATTAAAACAATTGGAAATAGCACAATTGATAATGATAGACCTAAATCATATAAAGGCAATGTGCTGATATGTGGATTGAGAGTTTTCCCAATAGGTGGTCATAGACTTAAAACAAAATGGAAACCAAGTGAAGATAAGATTTCTGATATCAAAGTATTTTTTGGTAAAAATCAGAATAAAGATTATGTGCCGGTTAGAGTTCAGATAGATAGATGGTTTGGAACAGTTGTTATACGTCTTATCCAAAAGACCCTTTAGATTATGAAAATTGGATTAATAGGTAATAATATTTCATCCTCAAATGCTCCCGATATTCATATCCGTCTTGCAAAAATATTTCAAATTCCCTTAGAATATTTATTGTTTGATTTGAAAGATAAAGAAGAAAATTATTTTGTAGTTTTGTTAGAAGAATTAAGAGTTGCAGGGTTCAAAGGTGTGAATATTACATTCCCTTTTAAAGAAAAAGTAATCAAGCATGTAGATAATATATCTAAGAACTCAAGAATTGTTGGATCAGCAAACACACTTATATTCAGAAAAAAAATTACAGCTCAGAATACTGATTATACAGGTTTTTTGAAAACTTATAATTTTCATTTTGGTAAAAATACTCCAGGAACAATTCTAGTGTTAGGTGCTGGTGGAGTAAGTAGGGCAGTCACTTTTGCCTTAGCTTCTCTAGGTGTAGAAAAGATTTTTTTAATTGATAAAGATAAAATTAAAGCAGGTAGCTTATCCAGAGATTTAAGTCTTTTAAATATAAATTGTGTTGTAACAAAACCTGATCAAATAGCAAAAATTATATCCAGTTTTGATGGTATAATTAACTGCACGCCAGTTGGTCATTATGATTTTCCAGGATGTCCATTAGGAAATCTAATGCCACATAAGAAACAGTGGATTTTTGATGTAGTGTACACTCCAGCTAAGACTGATTTCATTAACAAAGGTGAACGAGTTGGAGCAAAAATTATCTCAGGCATTGATCTTTTTATTTTTCAAGCAATAGACGCTTTTTTATATTTTACTGAAAACAAAGAAAATAATCACGATCTTACTAATCATATACATAAGTTAAGAAAACATTATTTCGATAAGCTATATATTTGAATTAAGACTTGTTTTCAAAAATAATTCCATTTTCAAAAAGTCTATTAATTGCATCTTCTGAATAACCATTTTCCCTTAAGACTTCTCTTGTATGTTCGCCAATAACAGGTGGTTTATGTTTAACGCCTACTGCTTTAGATCTACTAAACTTAATTGGTGAAGAAACACCTTTGTAATCCTCTTTTGAGATGGTCATCTCTCTTTCTTTTGTTTGAGGATGATTTAAAGCTTCCTCAATATTCCTTACGGGTCCTGCAGGAACTCCTGCTGACAGTAGTTTTTCTGAAAATACAACTCCATCTACTTTACTAAGAGCATCTTCTAAATATTTGGTCAGTTCTATTCTGTTTTTTACTCTATCACCATTAGTTAAAAATCTTTTATCTTTTGCAAGATGATCTAAATCTAAAGCTTTACAGAGTCTTATAAAACCAGCATCGTTTCCGATTCCCATAAAAATCTCATTAGTTGCTGTTTTGAATTTATCATATGGGGAAATATTTGGGTGTGCATTTCCAGTAGCTTTACCTGGTTTTTTTGATAAAAAATAATTGCCAGTATGCGGGTGCATTAATGCAAGTGCTGAATCATAAAGAGACATATCCAAAAATTGACCTAAGCCAGATTTTTCTCTTTCTTGCAGTGCCATTAAAATTCCTATTGTTGAATAAAGTCCAGTTCCCATATCAACTACAGGAGCCCCAATTCTTACATCGCCTCCATCAGCATGACCATTTACTGACATCATACCAGTCATAGCTTGAACTATTGCATCATAGCCTGGTGCGCCACCAAGTGGACCTTTAGCTCCAAAACCTGAAATTCTGCAGTGAATTAATTTAGGAAATTTTTTTCTTAAAACTTCCTCATAACCCAAACCCCATTTTTCCATTGTACCAGTTTTGAAGTTTTCAATAACTATATCTGAGGTTTTTAGAAGTTCTAAAATTATTTCCTTACCTTCTTGTTTGGTAAGATCGATTGCTATAGATTTCTTATTCCTATTAACGTTTATAAAATATGAAGCCATATCGTTTATGAAAGGTGGTCCCCAAGCTCTAACTTCATCACCAATCTTTGACTCTATCTTAATCACCTCAGCTCCGTGATCTGCAAGTATTTGCGTAGCGTAAGGTCCTCCAAGAACTCTTGTAAGGTCTAAAATCTTAATCCCATTTAATGCATGGTTATTTTTATTTTTTTCTATCATTATATCACTTTCTAAAAACTAATAAGATTTTGGTAGTCCAAGAACACGTTCAGAGATATAATTTAAGATCATTTGAGCGCTAACAGGAGCTAATTTGGGGATCAAAGATTCTCTCAATAACCTCTCAACATGATATTCTTTAGCATATCCCATCCCACCCAAAGTTACGACTGCTTGCGTGGCTGCTTTAAAGCCAGCTTCAGCTGCAAAATATTTGGCTGCGTTAGCCATTCCTCCTGCGTTTTCACCTTTATCGTATTGATAAGCTGCTTTTGCAATTAGTAGTTCCGCAGCTTCTAATTCAATCCAATTTTCTGCTAATGGGTGTTGAATACTTTGATTTTTCCCAATAGGTCTATTAAAAACCACTCTATCATTTGCGTACTTAACTGCCCTTGACAATGCATTTTTACCTATTCCAAGAGCTTCTGCTGCAATAAGAATTCTCTCAGGGTTAAGGCTGTCTAGAATATATTTAAATCCCTTACCTTCTTCACCAATTCTGTCAAATTCAGGTACTTCAAGATTATCTATAAATATTTGGTTGCTATCAACTGCTGCTCTGCCCATTTTAGAGATTTCTCTTACTTCTATTTTTTCCCTATCTAAATTTGTATAAAACAAAGTTAATCCGTCCGTATTTTTTTTACATTCTTCAAGGGGACTTGTTCGGGCTAATAAAAGTATTTTGTCAGCAATTTTAGCAGTAGATGTCCAAATTTTCTGACCATTAACTAAATATCCATTGTTTATTTTTTTTGCAAATGTTTTCAATCTGCCAGTATCTAAGCCTGCATCTGGTTCAGTAACCCCAAAGCAAGTTTTTTCTTTTCCTAAAATCAATGGCGGTAACCACTTATCTTTTTGCTCTTTAGTTCCATAAACTACAATTGGGTGTGGCCCAAAAATATTAATATGTATTGAAGATGCGGCAGCCATGCCGCCACCTGTTTCTGAAATTTTTTGCATAAAAATTGATGCTTCACTCACACCTAAATCACTACCTCCAAATTCTTTAGGCATACAAATGCCTAACCAACCTCCATTTGCTACCTCTTCGTAAAACTTTTGGGGGAATTGACTTTCTTTATCGCATTGAAGCCAATACTCATCGTTGTAGTTATTCATAATATTATTCACGGAATCAATAATAGATAACTGAGTTTGATTTAGATTGAATTCCATAAACTTATCTTGCTAAATTATGATAATTATTATTTGGTTCCATTTCGGTTGCCGAAGCTAGTCTGTTGGTCATGTTAAACAAACCAACAATTGCACTAATGTCCCAAATATCTCTATCTGTATATCCAACATCCCTTAATTTTTTTCTATCCTTTTCACCAATTTCAGATGGGTCTTTTGTTAATTTTTTTGTAAAGTTAAGTAATTCCTCTTGTTTTTTTGGCAATTCTGCAGACCTGAAGTTAGCAGCTATTCGTTCTCCTAATTGAGGATCATTTGATAATTCTCTTACTGCAGATCCATGAGCTACTAAACAATAAAAGCAATGATTTTCTGAAGAAACTGTAACGGCAATCATTTCTCTTTCCAATTTTGTTAAACCAGACTCACCTAACATCAAAGCATTATATAATTTAGTAAAACCTTCAAATTGTTTTGGAAATTTTGCAAAAGCTGCAAGAACATTTGGAATAAAGCCTAATTTTTGTTGAACAATTTCTAAGTAGTTCTTTACTTGATATTCTCCATCTTTAGTACCTTTATAATCTAGATCTAATTTAGTTAAATTACCCTTTTGGCCTTGTTTTGTAATCGTTGCCATTTACTTCTCCATTAACCAATTTGGTTTTCTCTTCTCAAAAAAAGCATTAATTCCTTCTATTGCCTCAGGATTTTCCCATACATCTGCGAGAGCTTCAACTGTAAATCGAATTGTATTTTCATCTATTTTTGCAGATAAATTTCTTACTAGATTTTTTGAAGCAGATAACGCAGCAGGCGCATTTTTTAAAAAGGGTAAAATTTCGTTTGTTATAGTGTCATCTATTTTATTACTCGAAGTAAATAACTTTATTAAACCAATTTTTTGCCCTTCTTGAGGAGAAAATGTGCGGGCACTGGTAAACATGTCTATGGCATTGCTCGATCCAACTTTCAAAACCACATATGGACTGATTGTTGCTGGAATTAAGCCAAGCTTTGCTTCTGTAAGTGCTAATTTTACATTATCTAAAGATACTGCTATATCACATACAGATATAATTCCAATGCCGCCCCCAAAAGCATTTCCTTCAACTTTTGCAATTAAAGGTTTTGGAAAATTATACATTTTAAAAAGAAGCATTGCTAATTTTTTAGCTTCTTTAATTCTAGTTGATCTATCAGAAAAAATTTGTTTTTTCATCCAATCTAAATCTCCTCCAGCACAAAAAGATTTTCCATTGGCTGACAAAATTAATACTCGAGTATTTTCATCTTTTGATAGATTTTCAAAAGCATCACTTAATTCTTCAATCATTGTTGGTGATAAAGCATTATGTTTATCAGGTTGATTTAAAATAATGTGAGATACTCCCCCCTTATTCTGTAATATTATCGAATTTTTTTTAATTTCAGTCATGGATTCAGTTTAAGATTAATTTCTGAGCAATTACACTACATTCTTTTAATTTATCTCTATCAAGGTTCGTTTCATAACCTTTAGATAATAGCAAATTGTTAACTTTTTCGGTTGCTACATTTCCTTTTGCTCCTGGTGAATATGGACAGCCACCTAATCCCCCTACGGATGCATCAAACGTCTTTATACCATTTTCTAAGCAGACATTAATGTTATCAAGAGCATTTTGAAAAGTATCATGAAAATGGCCAGCTAATTTATCGGCTGATAAATATTTTAGGCATTCTTTTACTACCTCTAGTGTTTGTTCTGGTGTTCCTTTGCCGGTCGTATCACCAAGTGAAATTTGGTAGCATCCCATTTTAAACAAATCTTTTGCAATTTGACCTACTATTTTAGGATTGACAAAATTCTCATAAGGGCAGTGAGTAGAGCAACTAATGTAACCTCTTACAGGTATATTTAATTTCGAAGCTTTTTCAGTTATTGGAATAAATCGTTTAAGACTTGTTTCAATGTCGCAGTTAGTGTTTTTTTTGCAAAATGTCTCAGATGCTGCAGTAAAAATTGCGACTTCATCGACATTAGCATTTAAGGCGTCATTAAACCCTCTTTCATTTGGTGTTAATGCGGTGTATTTAGTGTTTTTATTTCTATTAATTGTTCTGAAAACTTCTGCTGCATCAGCTAGTTGAGGAACCCATTTGTGACTCACAAAACTAGATGTCTCGATCTTGTTAAAACCACATTGAGATAGTTGGTCAATTAAAAAAACTTTTTCATCAGTTGAAATAAATTTTTTCTCATTTTGAAGCCCGTCTCTTGGGCTCATTTCGAAAATATTTACTAAATTTCTCAAATAAGTACCTATTATTTTATTTTTTCTAAATTTAAGAGTTTAGAATTTTCAGTGACCTGTTCACCGTTTTTACAAAATATCTCTTTAATGATTCCGTCTCGTGGGGCAATTAATGAATATTCCATTTTCATAGCTTCTAATTTTAATAATACATCGCCTTTTTTAACACTGTTTTTTATTTTTAAATTATTAATTTTTATTATTCCATGCATAGGGGCAAAAATACTATCTTCGAATTTACTCTTTTCAACTGAATCTTGAGTTATACAATTTTTTAAGACAGCATCAAATGTATTTTCGTCACTAAAAATAGTAAAATTTTTATTACCTGTTGTTTTATCTTTAAAAACATTAAACTTTACCTCAAAGTTTTTGTTTTTTGTTTTCGCTTTTAAAGTTGAATCGTGAAACGAAACAGAAAAGAAATAATAATCTTTATTATTAAATGCAACTTCAAAATTCTTATTACTAGTTTTAGTAATGAAAAAAGATGTTACTTTCTGACCTATAGTTATATTTATTGGATAAGTAGTTGGTTTCCAATTATACCAATAATTTTGTTGTGTAGGTGTCAGATTATTAAAGATTATTAATGATGCTAAAGCTTTAAGTTGAGGTTCAACATCTTTATCCATAAATTGTTCAATGTTGTTTTCTACAAACTTTGTGTAAATATCTCCTTCCCTAAAGTAATTATTTTTTAATAATTTTTTTAATAAGTTTAAATTAGTAGTTATACCCGCAACTTCTATATCAAATAAACAATTTCTAAGATGATTGATTGCCTCCTTTCTGTTTTTGCCATGTGAAATTATTTTTGCAATCATTGGATCATAATATGGGCTTATAAAATCCCCTTCTTTATTACCCGTATCTATAATGCAATAGGGATGATCAGAATTTTTTGGAAATTTTAAATGATGCAGACAGCCACTTTGTGGAAGAAAGTTTTTATTTATGTCTTCAGCATAGAGTCTTGCTTCTACAGACCAGCCATTTAAATATATTTCATTTTGTGATTTAGGAAGTTTTAGGCCATTAGCTATATGTAACTGCCATTCAATAAAATTAGTAGATGTAATTTTTTCTGTAACTGGATGTTCAACTTGAATTCTCGTATTCATTTCCATAAAGTAAATTTTATTTTTATTAAGGCCATCAGTAATGTCTGCAATAAATTCTATTGTTCCAGCGCCCTGATAGTCTAAAGACTTTAAAGCGTTTACAGCTAAGTCACCTAAAAATTTGCGAATATCCTTACTAAGTTTTGGTGAAGGTGCTTCTTCAATAATTTTTTGTTGCCTTCTTTGTAATGTGCAATCTCTATCAAAAAAATGTACTACATTTCCGTGCTGATCAGAAAAAATTTGCACTTCAATATGACGAGCTTTAGTAATATATTTTTCAATTAAAATATTTTTATCATTAAAATTTGTTGAAGCTTCACTTGACGCCTCTTCTAAAGCAGAAAAAAAATTCTCTTTATTTTGTACAACTCTCATGCCTCTTCCGCCACCACCAGATCTTGCTTTTATAAGAACTGGGTAACCAATTTCATCAGCTTTTTTTCTAAGAAAATTCTTATCTTGATTGTCACCATGATACCCTGGAATTACTGGGACACCTGCTTCCTCCATTATAAGTTTTGCTTTATCTTTTTCTCCCATGTTTTTAATAATTGTGCTTTTAGGGCCTATAAAAATTAAATTGTTTTTTTCAACAATTTTAACAAATTTTGCATTTTCAGATAACAATCCATATCCTGGGTGAATTGCGTTAGCTTTATATTTTTTGCATATACTAATTATCGCAGGCCCATTCATGTATGTTTCTGAGACTAAAGAACCAGGAATGTTAACAGCTTCATCAGCAAGTTGGATATGTAAACTATCAGCATCTTCATTTGAATATATAGCAACTGTTGGTATATCAAGATTTTTTGCACATTTAATTATTTTACATGCAATTTCACCGCGGTTAGCAATTAATAATTTTTTTATCTTTTTTTTTATCATAATTGTGTTACTTACATCCTAAAAATACCAAATTTAGTATCTTCAATTTCTTTGTTTAATGAAATTTTAAGACTGGCAGATAATATATCTCTTGATTTTTTTGGATCTATTATTCCATCATCCCATAATCTAGCAGAGGCATATAGAGGATGAGATTGATTTTGAAATTGTTCTAGAATAGGTTTTTTAAATGCACTCTCGATACTTTTGTTCCATTTAGCTTTTTTGTTAAGAGTGTTTCTTTTTTTTAGAGAAGCTAAAACACTTGCTGCTTGTTCACCTCCCATTACCGAAATTCTCGAGCAAGGCCAAGTCCATAAAAATCTCGGAGCAAAGGCCCTTCCACACATTCCATAGTTACCAGCGCCAAAACTACCACCAATTAACAATGTTATTTTTGGTACTTTTGTTGTTGCTACGGCGTTTACAAGTTTGGCGCCATTTTTTGCTATTCCGCCATGTTCAGCTTTTTCGCCTACCATAAAACCAGTTATATTTTGTAAAAAAATTAAAGGTATTTTTCTTTGACTGCATAGTTCTATAAAGTGTGTGCCTTTCAATGAGCTATCTGAAAATAGAACTCCGTTATTTGCAACAATTCCACATAAATCACCTTTTAATTTTGCAAATCCAGTAACTAAAGTTGTACCAAAGTTTTTCTTAAATTCGTCAAACTCAGATCCATCTACTATCCTCATAATAATTTCTCTGACGTCAAATGTCTCTTTTGGATCTGCTGGAACTATGCCAGTTAGTTCGTTTTGGTCATATAATGGTTCTTCAAAAGATAAAATATTGCTAGAGGTTTTATTTTTTTCATTTAAATTTTTAATACACTGTCTAGCTAAAGTTAGGGCATGCTCATCATTTTCAGCAAGATAGTCAGCAACACCCGATATTTTTGTGTGAACTTCTCCTCCGCCAAGACTTTCAGAGTCAGTAATTTCTCCAGTTGCTGCTTTTACTAATGGTGGTCCAGCTAAAAATATTGTACCTTGATTTTTTACAATTATTGTTTCATCAGACATAGCAGGAACATATGCACCACCTGCGGTGCAACTTCCTAAAACAACCGCTATTTGGGGGATCTTTTTAGATGACATGTTTGCTTGATTGAAAAAAATTCTTCCAAAATGTTCTTTGTCCGCGAAAACTTCATCTTGATTTGGTAGATTTGCTCCACCAGAATCTACCAAATAAATACAGGGTAAATTGTTCTCAAGAGCAATTTCTTGTGCTCGTAAATGCTTTTTTACTGTTATTGGATAATATGTACCTCCTTTAACAGTTGAATCATTGCAAATTACCATAACGTCACGGTTATGAACTTTTCCAATCCCTGTAATTATTCCAGCTGAAGGACACTCATTATTATACATGTTATAGCCAGCTGTTAATCCTACCTCTAAAAAGGCACTTCCAGGATCTAAAAGCTTAGATACTCTATGCCTTGGTAGCATTTTGCCACGTTTTTGGTGCCGGTCATTCAATTCTTTTCCACCACCATTCATGGCAATCTCAACTGCTTTATGTGTAAGTTTATAATCAACAGAAAGTTTTTTTTGGTTTTTTAAAAATTTAATATCTTTAGAGTTAACTTTTGATTTTAATACTGTCATTATGATGTTTCCAAGAACAGCTCTCTACCAATCAACATTCTTCTTATTTCAGAAGTTCCAGCTCCAATTTCATATAATTTTGCATCTCTTAGAAGCCTAGCTACAGGAAAATCATTAGTATATCCATTACCACCTAATGCTTGTATTGCCTCTAAAGATAATTGAGTTGCTTTTTCTGCTGCATATAAAATACAACCAGCAGCATCTTTCCTAGTTGTTTCCCCTCTGTCACAAGCTTTTGCTACCTCGTATACATAAGACCTACATGCATTCATGGTGGTATACATGTCGGCTATTTTACCTTGCATGATCTGAAATTCACCAATTGATTTTCCAAACTGTTTTCTTTCGTGAATATAAGGGACTACGGTATCCATTGCAGCTGCCATTATACCCAAAGGGCCTGCTGCAAGAACAACCCTCTCGTAGTCCAGTCCACTCATTAAAACAGAAGCTCCTTTTCCTTCTTTACCTAAAATATTTTCTTCTGGAACAGGGCAGTTTTCAAAAATAAGCTCTGCCGTATTTGATCCCCTCATCCCTAATTTATCTATTTTTTTACCAGTAGAAAATCCTGTCATTGTTTTTTCAATTATAAACGCTGTGATGCCCTTTGATCCTCCCTTAGGGTCAGTTTTAGCGTATACAATCAAAGTATCAGCATCGGGACCATTAGTAATCCACATTTTTGAGCCATTTAATAAATAAGTATTATTTCCTTGTTTTTCAGCATGTAGCGTCATAGAGATAACGTCTGATCCAGATCCTGTTTCACTCATTGCAAGAGCGCCAATTTTTTCACCCTTACACAAGCTTGGCAAATATTTTTCTTTTTGTTCTTCGCTACCATTTCTATTTATTTGGTTAACACATAAATTAGAAAAGGCTCCATAAGACAGGCCAACTGAAGCACTTGCTCTGCTTATTTCTTCCATAGCTATACAGTGAGTCAAGTAACTCATTTCACTCCCACCATATTTTGAATCAGCGGTAATGCCTAGAAGTCCTAATTCACCAAGTTTCTTCCACAGTTGATTTGGAAAGGAGTTTTCTTTATCTATTTTATCAGCAAGAGGAGCTATTTCTTTTTGTGCAAATTTAAAAACTGTTTCTCTTAAAGCTTCATTATCTTCGCCGATCGAAAAATTCATTGAATGAAAAAACATATAATTTTAGTCCTTTTAAATTGATTTAGCTTGATTTAATGCTCTTTGTTTTGCTAAAGCACTTTCTT
>CACBVW010000012.1 GCA_902542765.1 uncultured SAR116 cluster alpha proteobacterium
ATCCAAATGCCTTATATTGAGAACAACCATCAACTTTAGCACTTTCATCTAATTCTTTAGGTATATTTTGAAAAAAAGAATGAAGCATCCACAAAGTGAAAGGTTGATTTATTGATACCAACACAATTATAGTCGTAGGTAAAATCCCCCATAAATTCCACTCAAAAAAAGGTGGCAGGTAACCTGCTACAAGTGTGATTGGTGGCATTGATCTAAAAATAAGTGCCATTATCAAAAGCCAAAAAGTATATTTATAATTAGATCTTGAAAGTGCATACGCCCCAAGAGTCCCAATTGTTAGAGAAGTAAGTACAACAAAAAAACAAACCAAAGACGTATTTATAAATGCTTTCCAAAATTCTTCTTGAACCCATGCTCCATGATAACCAACAAATGTGAAAGGAGATCCATAAGTTTGTTTAGTATTTTCTCCTGTAATAGCGTTAGTCCAATTAGCTATTGAGAAAAAATCAAGCTCTACCTTAAACGATCCCCAAAATGTCCAAATGAATGGGAATGCAGCTAAAAATACCCATAAAAATATAAAAAAATAAATAATTATGCTTGATGAAGTAAGGCTGGTTTTGTTTATTTTATTAGAATTAAACATCATTTTTTAAAATCAAATTCTCTCCAAGTTTTTATAAGAACAGGTAATAGCAAAATTATTATACCAATAATGGTTAAAATAGAGGATGTGGCTGCAGCAGATAATTGTCTTGTTTCACCTCCTAAATCATTGAAAATAATCCAGCTTAATGAAGTAGCATGCGCTTCTGCATTAAAACCAATAATTGGTTCAAAAACTCTAAAATTATCCATTAATTGCATTAAAGTCACAAATGTAATTAACGGCATTATATGTGGTATAATTATATGTATTGTTTGTTGAAAAGTATTTGCACCATCGATTTGTGCTGATTCAATTTGATCTTTGGGAAGCGTTTGTAATCCTGCGTAAAATACAATAAAAGAAAAAGGGATGGCATGCCATACACCATACACAATTAGAGTAACCCAAGTAAGAGACGTTGAAGCTTTAAGAGATAAATTGGGATCTTCAAACGTTATTTGTAAAAAATTACCTACAATTCCTCGACTATCAATCATCCAGAATAAAATGATAGATCCTATCAAAGGAGTAACAATCATTGGCAAAAGTGAAAAAAATATTATCAAGCCTTTTAATTTTCTATTAATAGCATTAACACCTAATGCTATTAATAAACCTAGAAAAAGCATTATCGGGGTAACAGTAAAGGTAAAAGTTAAAGTAAAAAATATTGCTTTATAAAAAGGTAAATCACTAATTAAAGATAAAAAACTTAAAAGATTTTCTGAATTGTTCCAATGTTGTTTAACTTGCTCTAAAGCTAAATGACCTCTATCAAAATATATGTCTAAACCTACAAATTTGCCTAATGGCTTTTCATTTTTCAGCTCTTTGGTAGCTTCATGATCAATGGATGTTACTTTTTTACATCCAAAAGGATCACAATTTTCAACAGTTATTAAGATGTTTTCATGAGGAGTATGAAAGGATTGTACGACTACAGAAATAATTGGCAATGTTATAAAAAAAAACATTGCCAAAAAAGTAGGTAAAATAAACCAAAAAAAAGTTCTGTGTTTCATGATAAAAAAACTAGAGAGTTTTCACCTCTCTAGTCAATATTTTTATAGAAAACCTTTTTCTTTGGCAGATGCTCTATAAGCATCCTCAATATCAGATAAAGTTTTATCCGCTGTTTCTTTTCCCTGCATAAAATCAGCTATTTCTTTACCTATAGCAGAATGCATCAAACCAGCATAAGGCAACATCGGATAAGGTGTTGTATTCATTTTTGCAGCAGCAAAAACACCTCTTGCAGCATCGGTAGGTTTATATCCTTCAATAAGCCATACTGCTTGCTTTCTTATGTCTTCATTATCTAATATCGATGGTCTTATAGCATTAGTCATTGCAATAAAAGTGGCTTCTGCTTCCTCATCGCTAATTTTCTTTGCAACTGTCCAACCATCCCAAAATAATGTTGAAGCAGGAGTTTTACCACCACCTACTGTCATTGGGCCAGCAATGTCCATACCATTTTTAACTTCCATACTAACTCCATCTGCATCTACTAAGGTAGCAGCTCTACTTCCCCACATATTCATGATAGCAACATTACCCGCTCTAAATTCAGCATTCGTTGCATTACTATCATGGGTAAGAAAATCAGGATTCATATATTCTGACAAAGATTTCATCATTTTTAACGCTTTAACACCAGCATCAGAATTTACATTTGGTTCTGCTGAATTCCCTTTAAAATGAGATCCTCCGTAGCCTATAAACATATTATTGAATTCTTGGGCTAAATTCCAGCCAGCCTTATATGCTCCACCAACAGGATTTTTAACTAAACCAGCCGCTCTAATTTTTTTGGCTGCAGCCAACATTTCTTCATATGTTTTGGGTACGTCAATATTTAATTTCTTTAAGATATCCTTTCTATATACAAGATGCTGGGCATTTGCCATGAAAGCAACTGCCATTATTTTTCCATCGATAGTAATAAGTTGATTTTTCTTAAGACCTTTTCCATGCTTATTCACAAGATCATCAAGTGGTCTAATTAAATCATTATTTAATAAAGCAACGATAGATGTGTTTGCAACTATTGCTGAAGTATACTCAGCAGGTTTACTACTCATACCAGCTACATTTATTTTTTGGTGATCAGCCGTCAAATTAGCTGTCACTTTTGCTCCCTTACATTCTTTAGCTCCAGCCCCAACAGTCTGAATTGCAGGAAATTCATTGCCCACAATACTAACTCTAGCCGAAATACTACAAGCAAATGCAGAACTAGAAGCTAAAAAAAACAATATACTAAAAACTTTAATTAATAATAACTTCATTTTTTCTCCTTATTAAGATTTATATTAAAACCATTTTCGACATCAAAAATCTGACATTTTGACGAATTAATTAATATATTTACAATATCTCCTATTGACGCTTCAAAATCATTGTTAACTTTAACAGAAACAAATGAATCTTCAATTTTTAAAGTGACCATAATTGCATCCCCTAAAAGCTCTATAGAAAATATAGGACCTTTTATATTCCCCTTTTTACTTTTAGTTATTGTGGCATCTTCGGCACGAAAACCAAGGTAATATTTATCATCTTTGTAGTTAAAATTTTTGATAATTATATTTTTAGATATAAATTGACCTTCTCTAATTTTACCTTTAATTAAATTCATAGGGGGATTTCCAATAAAAGAAGCTACAAATGTATTAATTGGCTTATCATAAATTTGTTTAGGTGTTCCGATTTGTTGAATTATACCCTTATTCATCACAACAACTCTATCTGCTAAAGTCATAGCTTCAATTTGATCATGAGTAACGTAGATAGTAGTTACTTGTAATTTATTTTGTAAATGTTTTATCTGTGCTCTTGTAGAAACTCTTAATTTTGCATCTAAATTTGATAGAGGTTCATCCATTAAAAAAACATTAGGTTTCCTAACAAGCGCTCTAGCAAGAGCAACCCTCTGTTTCTGACCACCAGATAGTTCTGCTGGTTTTCTATGACAAAAATCATTGAGTTCAACCATCCTAATGGCCTTCATCACTAAGTCATCATGTTTATTCTTAGGAACTTTCCTAATTTTGAGAGGAAAACGAACGTTTTCATAAACTGTCATATTTGGATACAAACCATATGATTGGAATACCATAGAAACATCTCTATCTTTTGGCTCTAAATCATTAACAATCCTAGAGCCAATTTTGATAACGCCCTCAGATAAATCTTCTAATCCAGCAATCATTCTCATAGTTGTAGTTTTGCCGCACCCAGATGGGCCAAGTAAAACAAGAAATTCTTGGTCCTTTATAACAAGATTAAAATCTACAACAGCACTAAAATTACCCCAACTTTTATGAACATTTATTAATTCAATTTCAGCCATAAACTAAACTTATCTTTCTTCAAAAAAATTTTTTATAGATTTGAAAACATCATATGTAATTTTATCATTTTCACTGAATGGTGTATACTCACCTGGGTAAAACAATGTGCATAAATCTGCTTTAATTGAAGATTCACAACTTTCTATTGTGTTTTCGATCGAAATAGAATTCAAACGATCTAGATTAAGTTTTTCTAATGCATAATTATATATATCTGGGTGAGGTTTTCTATTTGAAACATCCTCATCTGAAGTAATTAAATCAAATTTAGAAAAATCAATATACTCTGAAAGATTGTCTTTTATAAGATCCAAGGTTAATTTATTGGTAGTTGTAATAAAGCCGATTTTAATATGATTTTTTAACCCGTAATCAATTGCTTCTAAAATTCCTTTTCTTGGTTTTAAATTATTTTTTGATAAAAATTTAAAATGTTTAACTTTTAAATCATGTATTTTTTCAATATCGTTTTGATTTAAATTATAATTTGAGTATTCAGCAATTCTATTTAATCCTCCAGGTTTTTGTAACAATTTTATATAATTTGCAACATTCCAGTACCAATCTAATCCAAACTCCTTAAAAGCCTCATTAAATGCTCTTCTTTGGATTTCTGAACTTTCTGCTAAAACACCAATGGATCCGAAAAAAATAGATTTCATAATAAGTTAATCATTAAACACATAAAGTTATTAATAAAGAAAAAACTTTTTTAAATATTGATACTTCTGACTTAATTTCATTTATAATATGATGTTAATTTAGAATTACATTTTTAGTCTTTTTTTAATTTAACTATTAGAAAGTATTAAATGGACGAAATTTCTATTGAAGCAATCTTTTTAAAACACCCTACGTCTTTAATATCAGATGCATTAGATGAACTTAATATCAATGGTGCAATCTCAGGAGTATTCCCTCAAAGGTATGATCAAGGAGGAATTGCAGGTAGAGCACTTCCTGTAAAATTTAGTAAAAAATCTTCTGATCCTGAAGCTTGGAGATTTGGTGGAGGTGTTGGAAAACCTCTAGAGCAAGTGCTCAAAACCATGTCAGCTGGGAAAATCATTATAATGGATCTTGATGGAGCTATTAATGCTACAGCATGGGGAGGATTAGCTTCTAAATTAGCTCAAAAAAAGGTGTTTTAGAACAATTATGCATGGAACGTGTCGAGACGTAGAAGAAATTCGTGAATGTGGTTATCCAGTATGGGCGAAAGGTGTATGTCCGAGAAGAAGCCGAAATGATTTTACATTTGGTAGTATTAATGAACCAATTGTAATTACTGGTGTTAATATTAAAAAGAACGACATAATAGTTGCTGATCAGTCTGGAGTGGTTTGTATTCCTGAAGAATTGATAACAAAAACTTTAAATTTACTTAAAAAAATTTCTAAACAAGAAGAAATATTAGAGGATCAAGTTTTAAAAAACGATGTGCAGGATTGGGATGAGTTATGATTAGAGAAAAAACCTCTGGAACAAGTTTGACCCTGCTATTTAGTCCTTTTTATAATCTTAATTTTTGTTTAAATTTTAATCACTTTTTAAGAAAAGATTATTATTTTATCACCAAGAACTAAGTTAATAAAGGCTACTTGATAACAGTGGATTCATTTGTTTTTATTAAATTTTTAAAATAGAGGGTTTATAATGTCTATAAAAATTTCAGTTGTTGAAAAGAAATTAGTTGAAACAGTTAACCAATACAATCTTGACGAATATTACATTAATGAGAGTTATGGTTCTATTGAAAGATTTAATCAAATTGTTAATGGCGAAACATTAAAAAATAATGAAAAACCTTTAACAGATTTTCTAAGTGAAATTAGACCTAATAATATCTTACATTTGCGACCAAAAGGTAATAATACAAACGTTGAAATTAAATATGGGTATTAATTAATTTATTCAAAACCATATTTTATCAAAATATCCGTAATGTATGGGTAGGTATTTAAATGTTGATTTTGTTTTTTAAGTGCAAACTTAATTTTTGATAAATGTTTATCTTTTAAAAAATTTTTAACAAAATCTAAATGTTTTTTCGCTATGTCAGATTTGCCTAATGAGTCATACGCTAGACCTAAATGCAGATTCCACCAAACAAATTTTTTATGCTGTAAAGGTTCTAAAACATCTATAACTTTTGATCTTTCTTCACTTGTTTGATAACACTGAGCTAAAAGATAATTATCCCAGGTAGCATAATTTCCAGTATCCAGTTCGTAAGCTTTTTTTCCAATTTCCCAACAACCTCTTTGAAATTGACACCTATCTTTCTTTGCTGTTATAAATTTTTCTGTACTTTTAAATATATCCTCTTTTTCACAATTTCCACCATAAGCCAAACTATAGCCAATCTTACCAAGTAAATGAGGTCTATCTCCAGCTAGTGTGTAAGCTTTTTCAGCAACATTAAACATTTCTTGCCAATTATTATTATAAAATTCGATCTGTAATTTTGCTGAATAACCAAACGCATGCTCAGGATCTAAAATAAGACCTTGGTTAATCTCTTTAGATGCATCTTCAAGCATATATTTGAATTCGTCAGTCATTGAAAATGACGAATATTGTGCCCGTTTTCGATCAGCCAACCATATCCATGCATCAGCGTAATTAGGATCTTTTCTTATTGATTTTTCCAAACATTCAATTGCTTTTGGATTTAATGATGGAGTCACAGCTCCTCTAGCCAAGTTAATACATTCATAAATTGATATATCATCTGTACTGGAGGAGGCAATTTTTTGGTTTATATCCTTTGATAAGACAGCCCCTGCTCCAACAAGTTCATTTATAATTTGTTTGATAATCTCATCTTGTAATTTAAATATATTTTTACCTGTTAAGTCTCTATCATATGTCTCTGACCAAACATTTGATATGTTCTTACCATCTATAAGATCGACCTTGACTCTAAGCATGTTATCAATCTGCATTATGTTACCATCAACTAAATATGAGGCATTTGTGGATTTAGTAACCTCTTTAAGATCTTTTGGTATTTTTTTTAAATTTAATATATTCAGTGACTTAGATGATTTAGTTAATTTAGATCCTAAATCTTGGGATATGCCAAGAGCTAGCAGTTTTTCTTTTTGAGTTTCGCTTAAGCTTTTAAATGGCAGTATGACAATCTTACTGCTATCTAATTTAGTTTCTGTGTCTAACACACCGGAGAAGAACAGTCCTATAAAGACGGCAGCTATAGCCCCTCCTATCATAGCTAGCAACTTGGTGTTCGATGATTGTGTCTTAAGCTTTCTCTTTTGTGATGGGTCTAACAACAGATCATAAGCATGGAATTGGTTTTGTTTTACCTTTTGCGTGCCAAGGTCATTGAACTCATACTTTGTTTTGTTAGCAACAAGATCATAAACATTCTTGGATATTGTTATTCCGCCTGGTTGAGCAAGAGCTTCTAACCTAGCTGCTACATTAACACCATCTCCCATAAGATTGGCATCACCTTGTTTTACAACATCACCCATATTTATACCTATACGGTATTCTAATTTAACTTCAGTTGTATCTTTGTCATTGCGAGCTCTAATCTGTTTTTGGAACTCTACAGCCGTATTAACGGCAGCAACAGCACTTGGAAATTCTGCAAATACAGAGTCCCCTCCTGTATTAAATATACGGCCTTTTTGTTTTTTAATAAGGGGTTCTATGATCTTATTACAGTCATTTAAACTGGCTAGAGTAGCATCCTCATCTTTTTCCATGTGTTTGCTATAGCCAACTACGTCAGTGGCAAATATGACTGCTATCTTACGGTCTATGTCTGATGAACTCATATGTTTATTTTAAGCATGAAAATAAATAAAGCACAATCAGTAGTGTATAATTTTTTAATTTTAAGCAGTTTTGATTATTTGAAAGACACATTAAAAAAAATTAACCTGTAACTCCTGTAAAAAATCTATATGAAATTTACAAGACACTTTTATACTTTTTGAGGAGGAATTTGGCCTAATATCTCTGATTAGCTTTGGAGCAAAATGAGAAGAAAATCGGATAGATAGTTAGAAATTAAGTAAATTTATCAATAAGTTTTTGGCTAAGTCCTTATATTTAATACCACAATCCATTTGAGGAGAAGTGGTGAGCGCGACAGGGTTCGAACCTGTGACCCATTGATTAAAAGTCAATTGCTCTACCAACTGAGCTACGCGCCCTTAAACTTCATGAAACTATTTGATAATGATATTAGAATCAAGTTTTATGTTAAAAAAAAAGAATTTTTTTAATTTTTTTTATCCTTCATTGCAACATTAACATTTGATGGAACAAACGAAGAAATATCACCCCCTAAAAGGGCTATTTCTTTTACAAATCTTGATGCAACAAATTGATGAGTTTCAGAAGCAGTTAAAAAAATAGTTTCTATATCATTTGCCAACCTTGCATTCATGCCCGCCATTTGGAATTCATAATCAAAATCAGAAACAGCCCTAAGGCCTCTTATTATCATGGTTGCAGAATTAGCTCTAGCAAAGTCAATAAGGAGGTTATCGAAGCTTTCAACTCTTATTTCACCTAATTTTCTTTTTGAAGTTTTTAAATTTTGATTGACAGCATCTTGAATTAAAGATTTTCTCTGCGAAATTTTAAAGAAAGGATTTTTTCCTATATTTTCTGCAACACCAATTATTAGAACATCACATAATGAACTTGCTCTATAAATTATATCTAAATGGCCATTTGTTACTGGATCAAATGTTCCAGGATATAGCGCTATTCTTTTCAACAAAAACCCTTTTTACATATTTATTTCAAATATAATTTTTCTATTAATCAATTGCAACTTCGTTGTCATTTTCGTCAGAATTTTCCTCTTCGTCACTTTCAGTTAACAATGCAACAGAAACTACCTTTTCATCGTTATCAACATCAAAAAGTCTTACACCTTGTGTCTTCCTTCCTGCTACTCTAATAGAGTCCCCTTCTCCTCCATGAACACGAATACGTATAAGTTTTCCTGAGTTAGTCACAAGCATAATCTGATCATCCTCAGAAGCAACATATGATGCAACAACTGGTCCATTTCTATTAGAACACTCAATGTTTGCAACACCTTGACCACCTCTGTTTGTCATTCTGTAATCTTCAATTGGAGTTCTTTTACCAAATCCATTTTCAGTAACAGATAGAATATATCTTTTTTCCAACTGAGGTATTAATGACATTGATACAACGTAATCATTAGGTTTTAATTTTATTCCTCTCACTCCTGATGAACCTCTACCTACAAAAACCCTTACATCGTTAACATCAAACCTAATTGCTTTACCTAACCTAGTTGCTAATAATACATTATCTTTATCAGTACATGGAATAACAGAAACTAATTCATCATTTTCATTAAGTTTCATAGCAATTTTTCCATTTTGTCTAATATTAGTAAAGTCACTCAATTGATTTCTTCTAATATTTCCGTTTTTGGTAGCGAAAATAATTTGTAGATTTTTCCAAGTTTCTTCATTTTCTGGCAAAGGCATTACTGTATGAATTTTCTCATCTTGCTCTATTGGGAGTAAATTAATCATTGGCTTACCAAGAGCCTGTGGTGCTGATTCAGGCAATTTATAGCATTTTAATTGGTGAACCATTCCTGATGATGTAAAAAATAAAATTGGTGTATGTGTGTTAGTTACAAAAAGTGAGGTAACAGTGTCCTCATCCCTCATTTTCATGCCTGCTCTACCTTTACCGCCTCTTCTTTGTGCTCGATAAGTAGATAAAGAAACTCTTTTTATGTAACCTCTATGACTAACTGTTACAACCATGTCTTCTTTCTGAATAAGATCTTCATCATCATGATCAACTGCACTGTCATTGATTTCAGTTCTTCTAGGATCATCAATTTTCGTTAAAACTTCATCAAGTTCTTTTTGTATTAAATCTGTAAGTTTATTTTTGTCAGAGAGAATGATTAAATATTCCTCTATTTGATTGGATAATTCTTCTGTTTCTTTTTCTAATTTTGTTCTTTCCATTCCTGTAAGTCGTTGTAATCTTAATTCCAAAATAGCTTTAGCCTGGGCTACTGATAATTTATAATGGTCATCAATGATTTGATGGTCAGGTTCATCAATTAATTTTATAAAATGCGCAACTTCTTTAGCCGGCCAAGATTTTGCACACAATTCTTTTCTAGCATTATCTGGGTCAGAGGAAGTTTTTATTAGTTCTATAACATCATCAATACTAGTTATTGCAACCATTAATCCCGCTAAAATATGAGCTCTATTTCTAGATTTGTTTAGCAAAAACTTAGTTCTTCGTGTCACAACTTCAAATCTGAAATATATGAAAGCTTTTAGAATTTCAATAAGGCCCATTTGTTTCGGTTGTCCATTGTCCAAAGCCAACATATTTACAGGGAAACTTGTTTGCAATCTTGTGTGACGCCACAGTTGATTTAAAACAACATCACCTTGAATATCTTTTTTAATTTCAATAACAATTCTCATTCCATTTCTATCAGATTCATCTCTTAAATCAGAAATACCTTCGATAGTTTTGTCTCTAATTAAATCCCCTATTTTTTCTAATACAAGAGCTTTGTTTACAAGAAATGGGATTTCAGAAATAATTATAGTTTCTCTATCAAGATTTTTACCTGTCTGAATAATTTCTGCTTTTGATCGCATAATTACACTACCTCTACCTGTCCTAAAGGCCTCTCTTATACCTGCTCTACCCATAATCAAGCCTGCAGTGGGAAAGTCAGGACCAGGAATAGTCTCCATCAATTCTTCTAAACTTATATTCGGATTCTCTATAAGAGACTTGCAAGCACGTATAACTTCACCTGGATTATGAGGTGGAATATTGGTAGCCATACCAACTGCAATACCACCTGCACCATTTACAAGCATATTTGGGAATTCTGCTGGTAAAACAGAAGGTTCTAATTGTGACTCATCATAATTTGGAATAAAATCTATTGTATCTTTATCAATATCCCTTAACAAATTTTCAGACGATCTTGCTAGCCTAGATTCTGTATACCTCATTGCTGCAGGGGGATCACCATCTATGGATCCAAAATTACCTTGACCATCAACAAGCATAAGTCTCATTGAAAATTCTTGGGCCATTCTTACCATGGAATCGTATATTGCCGTATCTCCATGCGGATGATAATTACCCATTACATCACCCACAACTCTAGCGGATTTCCTATATGGCTTGGACCAATCGTATCCACCTTCAATCATTGCATATAATATTCGCCTATGCACTGGCTTAAGACCATCTCTTACATCTGGCAAAGCTCTAGATACAATCACGCTCATAGCATAATCAAGGTATGATTTTTTCATTTCATCTGTAATAGAGATCAAAGATTGACCTGGGGAATTGTCTTTTTCTTCTGACAAATAAAACTCCAATGATAATTGGCAAAAAAACTAAGAATTACAAAATATTGTATATTTTTTTTAATTATATAACAACATCTATTATGTGATTAAATTTATTTAAAATGGAATTTCGTCGTCTAAATCAGATGCAATATCATCTGACATTGACACCTGATTTGATTGTTCTATTTGATCATTATGTTGATCATGACTTATTTGATTTTCAGGTCTTGAGCCTAACAAGGTTAATTCACCTCTATATCTTTGGAGAACAACTTCAGTAGTGTATTTTTCTTGGCCTGATTGCTGATCCGTCCATTTCCTTGTTTGGAGTTGACCTTCTAAATATACAGTACTTCCTTTTTTAAGATATTGTTCTGCAATTTTCCCAAGAGCGTCATTAAATATCACTACACGATGCCATTCAGTTCTTTCTCTTTGCTCACCTGAGTTTTTATCTTTCCACCTATCTGATGTAGCGATACTTAGTTGAACAATTTTGTCTCCATTTTGCATTGCTCTAATTTCTGGATCACGACCTAAATTCCCAACTAAAGTAACTTTATTTACGCTTCCGCTCATTTATATCTCCACAAAATATAAGTTGTATCATAAACTATCATTTTGTTAAAAAAAACAAAAATTTAATCTTTTTGATTGACATTTATGTCTTCAAAGTTAACTAAATGGAAAGTTTATTTAATTTAAAAGGATAGAATTAAAAAATGCAAAAAATGCATGAGATTAATCAATTTCTGAGAGTTCGTAGTGCTAACGAACATAATTTAAAAAATATTGACATTAATATCCCCAAAAATAAATTAATTGTAATGACTGGCGTTTCTGGTTCAGGAAAAAGCTCGTTAGCTTTTGATACAATTTATGCAGAAGGACAGAGAAGATATGTAGAATCTCTTTCAGCTTATGCTAGACAGTTTTTACAAATGATGCAAAAACCAGATGTTGAATCCATTGAAGGATTATCTCCTGCAATTTCAATTGAGCAGAAATCAACTAATAAAAATCCAAGATCGACAGTTGGAACCGTTACTGAAATATATGATTATATGAGACTTTTATGGGCACGAGTTGGAATACCTTATTCTCCAGCTACTGGATTACCAATTAAAAGCCAAACAGTAAGTCAGATGGTAGATAGGATTTTACAAAAAGAAGATAAAACAAAGATTTATTTACTTGCTCCAATAGTACGTGGGAGAAAAGGAGAATATAGAAAAGAATTTATTGAATTAAGAAAAAAAGGTTTCCAAAGACTTAGAGTTAATAATGAATTTTATGATATAGAAGAATTACCAACGCTAGACAGATATAAAAAACACGACATAGAAGTTGTTGTAGATAGATTAGTAATAACTAAATCAAGCGAACAAGAAAATAAAGATTTACTTCAAAGACTAGCTGACTCTATCGAAATATCATTACAGTTATCTGACGGATTATTATATGTTCTTGATATTGAGAATGATGTAAATGATGTCTATTCTTCTAATTTTTCATGCCCTGTAAGTGGTTTTACAATTGACGAAATTGAACCAAGAATATTTTCTTTTAACAATCCAGCTGGAGCATGTGATAAATGCGATGGCTTAGGAAACGCTGTTGTTTTTGATGTTAACTTAGTAGTGCCTGATGCAAGTCTTACCTTAAGAGAGGGTGCTATTGCTCCATGGGCTTTAAATACTAGTAAATTGTACATACAAACACTTCAATCACTAGGTAAACATTATAAATTTGATATTGATGCTAAATTTTCAGATCTTTCTGACAATATAAAAGAAAAATTATTATATGGATCAGGTGATGAAAAAATTGAAATTGTATATAATGACGGGACAAGGGTTTTTCGCTCTAACAAGGTGTTTGAAGGTATTATTCCAAATTTAGCTAGACGATTAAAAGAAAGTGAAAGTAAGTGGGTTAAAGAAGAGTTAGGAAGATTTCAATCTGACAAAGATTGTGAAAAATGTAATGGCAAGAGATTGAAATTAGAAACTCTAGCCGTTAAAATAAACAAATTGGATATTGCCGATGTTTCAAGATTTACAATCGAAGAAGCTAGAAAATGGTTTTTGGACCTTAACGAGATACTCAATGAACAAGAACTAGCAATTTCAAAGCAGGTTTTAAAAGAAATTAACGATAGATTAGGTTTTTTAACAAGTGTTGGATTATCATATCTATCAATTTCAAGAAATAGCGGAACATTATCAGGTGGAGAAAGTCAAAGAATTAGATTGGCAAGTCAAATCGGATCCGGACTTTCAGGAGTTTTATACGTACTGGACGAGCCAAGTATTGGTTTACATCAAAGAGACAATGAAAGGTTATTAAATACACTGCAAAAATTAAGAGATCTTGGCAACACTGTAATTGTAGTCGAACACGATGAAGAGGCTATACTAATTGCAGATCATGTTATTGATATTGGCCCAGGTGCTGGCATTAATGGAGGTGAAATTATTGCTCAAGGTACCCCTGCAGAAATAAAAGAGAATAAAGATAGTATAACTGGCAATTACCTTGCTGGAATAAAAAAGATCGATGTTCCGAAAAAAAGAAGAAGTATCAATCCTAATAAACACATTATTATAAGGGGTGCTTCTGGTAATAATCTTCAAAATATTGATGTGAAGTTCCCACTTGGAATACTTACTTGTGTGACTGGAGTTTCTGGAGGAGGAAAATCAACTTTGGTTATACAAACCTTGCAAAAAAGTTTATCAAAAATCCTTAACGGGAACAGTTCTATCCCTGCTCCATACAAATCAATTAATGGAATTTCACAGATTGATAAAATTATTGATATTGATCAATCCCCAATTGGAAGAACACCTAGGTCAAATCCAGCCACTTATACTGGAGCTTTTAATCACATAAGAGATTGGTTTGCGGGATTACCAGAATCAAAATCAAGAGGATATTTGCCAGGTCGTTTTTCATTTAATGTTAAGGGAGGAAGATGTGAAGCTTGTCAGGGTGATGGTGTTATAAAGATTGAAATGCATTTTTTACCAGATGTGTATGTTAGATGTGATCAATGTAAAGGAAAAAGATATAATAGAGAGACACTTGAGGTTAGATGGAGAGATAAATCCATATCAGATGTTCTTGATATGACTGTCAAAGAGGGTGCTGAGCTTTTTAAGGCTGTCCCCTTAATTTATGAAAAGTTAGAAACTTTAGAAAGAGTTGGATTGGACTATATTAAGATAGGACAACGATCTACAACTTTATCTGGTGGAGAAGCTCAAAGGATAAAACTTGCAAAAGAGTTATCAAGAAAGGGAACTGGTAGAACTATATATATTTTAGATGAGCCAACTACTGGGCTACATTTTCATGATATTAAAAAGCTTTTGGAAGTTATGCAAGAATTAGTAAATAATGGTAATACAATGATTGTAATAGAACATAATCTTGATGTAATTAAAACTGCTGATCATATAATTGACTTAGGGCCAGAAGGTGGAGACAAAGGTGGATATGTTGTTGCACAAGGAACACCTGAAGAAGTATCAAAGGTAGCTGAAAGTCATACAGGTATTTTTTTAAAAAAATTATTAAATAAAAAATCCATAAAATGAATAATTTAAATAAAATTGTTATAATTGGAGGAGGATTAGCTGGTTGTGAGGCTGCCTATCAGATTTCTAAGTTTGATATAAATATTGATTTATATGAAATGAGACCAAAAGTAAAAACAGAAGCTCACCAAACAAAATATTTAGCTGAACTGGTTTGCTCTAACTCTTTTCGTTCAGATGATAAAGAGTATAATGCAGTAGGAGTTTTACACGAAGAATTACGTATTGCAGACTCCTTAATAATGAAATGTGCTGACCATAACAAAGTGCCTGCTGGGTCAGCTTTAGCAGTTGATAGAGATAATTTCTCAAAAGAAGTAAATAAAACTATTCAGTCAATCCCCAACATTAACATTATAAATCAAGAAGTAAAAAATCTGGATGAATTTGAAAATCAAATAGTAATAATTTCAACAGGTCCTCTGACTTCAAAGTCATTGACTGAAAGTATAAAAATTAAAACTTCTGAGAATTCTCTAGCATTTTATGATGCCATTGCTCCTATAATTTATGAAGAAACAATAAATATGTCAGTAGCTTGGAAACAATCTAGATATGATAAAGGAAATGGAGATGATTACATTAATTGTCCATTATCAAAAGAAAAATATTATCAATTTATAGAGAAAATAAAAAAAGCTCCAAAAATGGAATTTAAAGAATTTGAAGATACTCCATTTTTTGAGGGTTGTATGCCTATAGAAGAAATAATTAGACGAGGTGATGAAACATTAAGATATGGACCAATGAAACCCGTTGGATTAACTAACCCTCATAAAAAAGAAGAACCGTACGCTGTAGTACAATTAAGACAAGACAATAAATCTGGTACCTTATATAATATTGTAGGTTTTCAAACAAAAATGAAACATAGCGCACAAAAAGAAGTGTTTAAAACTATCCCGGGGCTTGAAAATTCAGAATTTGCAAGACTTGGTGGCCTTCATAGAAATACATTTATAAAATCACCTAAACTTTTAGACCCATTTTTGAGACTTAAAAACTATAAAAATATTCTTTTTGCAGGTCAAATTACTGGTGTTGAAGGATATGTTGAATCATCAGCTATTGGATTTCTGGCCGGAATTATTGCAGCATATGATTTAAAGAACAATAAATTAAAATTACCTCCTGAAAACACAGCACACGGTGGATTATTAAGACATATAACGATGAATGCAAATCCAGATACATTTCAACCTATGAATATAAATTTTGGACTAATGCCAGACATAAATTTAGGTTTAAAAAAGAAAAAACACATAAAAGGAAGAGAAAAGAAAAAAATTCAATCTAATACTGCGATTAACTCATTTAAAGAGTGGATTAATGAAGTTAATTTTTAGTTTTCTCTCTCATATTCTGGTATATTTGTACGATCATCAATTTTCTCACCTTTGTTTATATTAAAGTAAGTCAAAAGTGACACCGCTACGAAAATAGATGAAAAAGTACCTATAATCACTCCCCAAATCATTGCAAGAGCGAAATCAGATAAAACTGCACCACCAAAAAAGAAAATAATAAACAATGCTAACAATGTTGTTACTGATGTAATAATAGTTCTAGAAAGTGTTTCATTAATTGATTTGTTATAAATAAAATAGTGAGTTTTTGATTTATATCTTCTTAAATTTTCTCTAACACGATCAAAAATCACAACAGTGTCATTAATTGAATAACCAGCTGTTGTTAAAATAGCAGCTATTGTAGCTAAATTAAATTCAAGCTGTAATATAGAAAAAAGACCAACTGTTGTTAAAACGTCATGAATTAAAGCTAAAATTGCTGCAATCGAGAATTGCCACTCAAATCTAAACCATATGTAAATCATTATAGATAGTAGAGCTAGTGAGACAGCATAAAATCCAGCAGTTTTCAATTCATCTCCAACAACTGGACCTACAAATTCAGATCTTCTAACAGTGTAATCTTTGTCAATAAGAGATTTCACTTTTTCAATCATAGCTATTTGTTCTTTTTGATTACCCTCTTGCTTTTGAATTCTCACTAAAAAATCAGTTTTTTTACCAAAATTTTGTATCGAAACTTCACCTGCATTTAAGGTGGATATTTTTTTTCTTAGCTCATTAATATTGGATGAATTAGGGTTTTTACTTCTTAATTCAAGAAGCAATCCTCCTTTAAAATCTATTCCGTAATTTAAGTTATTAACCATTAAACTTATAAAAGATCCTGATAAAATTATAAAAGAAAAAAGGAAAGCAATGACTTTTATACGCAAAAAATCAAAATTAGTATTATTTGGTATAAGCCTTAATAATTTCATTTTTTAGTCCTGTAAGAAAACACTATATACATCTTTTTTCTTCGAATATAAAAAAACAATATATTTTGTAATCACAATTGCAGTAAACATTGATGTCACTATCCCAATCATTAAAGTTACTGAGAAACCCTTAATTGGACCACTTCCAAATGAAAACAAAGCTAAAGCAGCAAACAAAGTTGTTAAGTTGGCATCTATAATAGTTGAAATTGCTCTTTGAAATCCAGCTTCAATTGCGTCAAGGATATTTCTACCTGAATTAAATTCCTCTTTTATTCTTTCAAAAATTAGAACATTAGCATCTACAGCCATTCCCATAGTTAAAACTATTCCAGCAATACCTGGCAATGTAAGAGTTGCTTGAATAATGCTTAATAATGCAATTATAAATATTATATTACATACAAGTGCAATATTAGCAAAAATTCCGAACATACCATAAGTTAATAACATAAAGACAATTACTGCAATTAAACCAAATATACTTGCAATTTTTCCAGCAGAAATTGAGTCTTTACCAAGACCTGGACCAACTGAACGCTCTTCAAGAATAACCATTGGAGCAGGCAATGCACCTGATCTCAGAACTAATGCTAAATCATTCGTTTCTTGTACCGTAAAAGCACCAGTTATTTGCCCAGTTGAAAATATTTGTGTTTGTATAACTGGAGCACTTACAACTTTTCCATCAAGAACTATGGCAAAGGCCCTACCAATGTTTTTACCAGTAACTCTGCCAAACTTCTTTCCTCCTAAAGCAGATAATTGAAATGAAACCGATGGACTGTTATTCCTGTCAAATGTCGGACTTGCATCCTTAAGCATTTCACCAGATACCATAACTCTTTTATTAATCATGTAGAAGCGATCAGGATTTTTATCTTCTTGTAATTTAATAAAACCAGGAGGAGCTTTTGTGTCTTCATCTAAATCTTCAGGAAATATGCTTGGATGAGCCAATTGAAATGTTAATTTTGCAGTTTTACCTAGTAATTTTTTAATACGACTTGGATCATCTAAACCGGGAAGTTGTACAATTATACGATCATCACCTTGTTGTTGTATGCTTGGCTCATTAGTTCCAGTTTCATCTATTCTTCGTCTAACTATTTCAATGGCCTGGGCCATTGTAGTTTTTGTGATATTTTTTTTATTTTGTTCTGAAAATTTAATGAAAAAAGTTTCAATTTTATTTTCTACAATTAGGTTTTTGTCTAATGAAAATATAATTGATTTAATTTTTTCATTTGAATATTCTCCTCGTTTTTGAAAAGAAATAATATCATTTTGTATACTTAATTTTTTATAACCAACTTTTGATTTCCTAAGTGAAGATCTAATATCTGATAAAAGAGAATCTAGTTTTTCCGCAAATACAATATCCATATCCGCTTTGAGCAATAAATATGAACCACCTTGCAAATCAAGACCAAGATTTATTTTTTTCCCTGGTAAAAAATTGGATGATTGAAATTTTTGAGATGTATTAAAAAAATTTGGAATAGCATACAATATACCAATAATTACAGTTGCAATTATTAAAATTAATCTTATTTTCAACAAACTTTTCATCTCACAAAATTATAAAAATAATAAAAGTTATTTAATTACTTTTTCTTAGAACTAGATTTTTTTTCTTCCGATTTAAGTTTTTGATCACCACGAACCTCGGATATCATTTGTCTTGCAAGCTCGACCGTTACCCCTGAAGCAATTTCTACGCTTACAGTTTCTGATCCATCAATAGCTTTTGTAACTACACCAAGTATACCTCCTGCAGTCAAAACTTTGTTACCCCTCGTTAAACTCTCAACCATTAATTTGTGCTGTTTAACTCTTTTTTGTTGAGGTCTTATAAGTAAAAAATAAAAAATTATAAAAATTAAAATGAATGGTAGAAGACCCTGTAATGAAAAACCGCCAGCTCCTCCGGCTGCTGATTGAGCAAATGCACTTGAAATCATAAATAACTCCATTATAAACTTAAAATAAAGATAACAATTTATATAAAAAAAAACTAAGAAAGACCATAGATAAAATTTAAAAATTATATATATTACAATTTTTAATCATTCAGGCTTTTTATTATGGTTGATATTACATCGAATTCAATTTTAGAGAGAATTGCTAACGCTTTAGAAAGATTGGCTCCACCAGAAAAACAAATTAATAATTTGGATCAAAGTGAAGGTTTTATTTTTGATTCAAAATCTGGTTTAATTAGACCTGTTGGAAATATAAATCGTATATCAATTTCACTTCTTAAAGGTATTGATAATCAAAAAGAAATACTTTTAAACAACACTTTGAATTTTTCTAAAAATTTGAGTGCAAATAATGCTTTGTTGTGGGGTGCAAGAGGAACGGGTAAATCTTCTCTTGTTAAAGCTGTTCATAAAGAAGTTATTGTTAAAACAAAATCAAAAGCATTAAAATTAGTTGAAATTCACAGAGAAGATATATCGGAACTTCCTGAACTTTTATTACTTTTGTCAAAACACAAAAATTATAGATTTATTTTGCTATGTGATGATTTATCATTTGATGCTGGCGAAAATAATTATAAAAGCCTGAAAGCTGCACTTGATGGGGGTATCGAGGGAAAGCCAAATAATGTAATTTTTTATGCAACTTCAAATAGAAGACATTTAATGCCTAGAGACATGATGGAAAATGAGAGATCTACTGCTATAAATCCTTCAGAGTCTGTAGAAGAAAAGGTTTCTTTGTCTGATAGATTTGGATTATGGATAGGATTTCATAATATGGATCAAGATACATTTCTAATTATAGTCGAAGCATATTGTAATGAGTTCAAAATATCTATTGAAAAAAATAAACTTAAATCTGAGGCTCTTGAGTGGTCAATTACTAGAGGTGCGAGATCAGGAAGAGTGGCCTGGCAATTTATTCAAGATTTAGCTAGCAGACAAAATATTAAAATCTATTAATTTAAATAACTTAATGGGTTAACTGGATTTCTATTATGTCTTAATTGAAAGTGAAAATAATTTTCGTTATCAAGCGTGTAAGCAATTATTTGTTGTTTTTTTATTTTGTCACCAACTTTAACATTATATTTCCCTAAATTAGAATATGCTGTTACCCAAGATTGATTATGTTTTATAATTATCAAGTTGCCAAACTTTTTAATTTGTGAACCAACAAACGCGACCTCTCCATCATACGCTGAATAAATAGGTTGATTTTTACCAAACTTAATATCAATACCATCATAATGTTGACCCTTACCAAATCTACCAAAACTTTTTATAACTTTACCTTTTGCTGGCCATAAAAAAACAGGGGCATTTTTAATTTTTTTATTGTTAGCAACATATTCTTTTTTAGTTATTTGTTTTTTATCATAAACTTTTTCATTAATAATTAAATCAACAACTGAAAAATCTTTAATCAATGGAATTAAGATTTTGTTTCCGACAACTAAATTATAAGGCGTTTTAAGTTTATTTAAATTAATAATTTTTGATTTTTTAACAGCAAATCTTTTTGAAATTTTTTCGACTGTGTCATTATCTTTTATAATATAAATATTTTCATGTCTTAAAAATAAAATTTGATTAGATTTCAATTCATAAGGTTTCGAAAGATTGTTGTCTTCGATTATATCTTTTGGAATAACTTTATATTTGTTAGCGATACTATAAATTGTCTCATTTTCTTTGACAATTATCATGCCATTTAATGGAATTTTTATGCTATCTGAACTAGAAGATTTATAAAAAATTTTTGCTTCTTTCTCAGAAGCAATATCATTTTTTAAACTGTCATAAAGTTTGTTACTCTGACATCCAAATAGAAAGAAGATTAAAATTATGTAATAACTTTTATTCAACTTAATCACCTTATTTTTAGACTTAAATTAAAATCAAAGAAATTTCAATAATTATCACTTATTAATGGAACAAAATTTACTTGCCCAAGATCTTCCCAAATATCTTTTTCTCTATTGTTTTTGACAGTTATTTTTTTTAATCTTTGTCCTTCCAAAACAGATCCTACTGGCACCACACACGTACCATTTATTCTAACTTGACTTAATAACCTATCATCAATTTTTTCTACTGCACACGTAACTATTAAATGATCAAAAGGAGCTAATTTTGGCCATCCTAAAAATCCATCCCTACATTCGCAAATAATATTTGTTAACTTAAGTTTTTTAAAACAACTAATTGCATTTACTAATAGAGGTCGAATTCTTTCTATTGAATAAACTCTTCTTGACAAGATTGACAAAATAGATGTTTGGTAGCCAGAACCAGTTCCTATTTCTAAAATGACTTCATTTCCTTTTAGTGACAAAGCTTCAGTCATCAAGGCAACTATATATGGTTGACTAATTGTCTGTTCAAAACCAATAGGTAAGGGGTTATTTTCATATGCATAATCCGTAAAGTTTGAAGGTAAAAAAATTTCTCTAGGAATTTTTTCAATTGCAGATAAAACGTTTTTTGAAGAAATACCCATAGATCTTAATTTCATAATTAAATTAGCTTTTTGAATTGTACTTTCAAAGATCATGGTTTAATTTATTGAAAAATTCGTTATTATTTAAATTAAAAGACAGTGGTGTTATAGATATTTTATTTTTTTGTAAACATTCTAAATCTGTATTGTTTAAAGATATATGATCATTAATCATTCTTCCTATTCTGAAAGAATTAGAATCATTATCTAATAAAATTTCATCAGCAATTTTTTGAGATGCTAAAGTTGTAAATGAACTTCTAACATTTTCTATATTAAATGAAGTTATGTATGGAAAATTAACATTATAAAATTTAGGAGTAGGAGATTTTATTTTAAGAATGTAATTGATGATTTCAAGACCTTTGGCTTGTGAACATTTATAAGAATTAATTGTATTATCACCACCATATTGACTTAACGCAATTGAATCTATTTTTCTGATTGCTCCTTCCCATGCAGCAGCCACAGTACCAGAATAAGAAACTTCGTCTCCAATATTACTTCCAGCATTTATACCACTAAGGATTAAATCAGGCTTATTTTTTTTAAATATATGATTAAGAGCAAATATCATACAATCAGTTGGTGTGCCTTCAACAATCCAAAAATTTTTTGATGTTTCTCTATAATTAATATTTTTTTCTATTGTTATAGATTTTGATTTAGCTGATTGATTAATTTTAGGAGATACTATCAATACATTATGTGCTAATTGCTCCGCAATATTTGAAAGAACTTTCAAGCCAACAGATTCATATCCATCATCGTTGGAAATAAGAATATTATTCAATTTCTTTTTCATGTGATTAATTTAATACTTCAATTTTTCTAATACCCTTCATATAGGGCACAAGAACATCAGGGATAACTACAGATCCGTCACTTTGTTGGTAATTTTCTAATATGGCTATTATAGTTCTACCGATTGCTAAACCAGAACCATTAAGTGTATGCAAGAAGTCTATTTTATTTGTTTCTTTATCTTTGAATTTGGCATTCATTCTTCTTGCTTGAAAATCTCCACAATTAGAACAAGATGAAATTTCTCTGTACATACCTTTTCCAGCATTTTGTCCAGGAAGCCAAACCTCTAAATCAAATGTCTTCTTAGCTGAAAAACCAACATCTCCTGAACATAACTTCATGATTCTATATGGTAAGTCTAATTTTTTTAAAATAGTTTCTGCACAAGTAACTAAGTTGTTCAATTCTTCATCAGAATTAATTGGATTTGTTATAAAAACCATTTCAACTTTTGAAAATTGGTGTTGACGTATCATTCCCCTAGTATCAGTGCCGGCGGCACCAGCTTCAGATCTAAAACAGGGAGTATTAGCAACAAATCTTAATGGTAAACTATTTTTATCAAGAATTTCATCCCTCACAATATTAGTTAATGGGACTTCAGCAGTAGGAATTAACCATCTTTTGTCTGTAGTACAAAATAAATCTTCGGTAAATTTAGGAAGTTGACCAGTGCCAAACAGTGCATCATCTCTTACGATGTAGGGAGGAGAGATTTCTTCAAAACCAAAATTTTTTACATGAATGTCTATCATGAATGCAGATAGCGCTCTTTCAAGCAAAGCTAATTTTCCTCTTAATAAAACGAATCTTGATCCTGATATCTTCACACCCGTTTTAAAATCAAGTTGCTTTAGTTTTTCACCAATCTCAACATGGTCTAATGGCTCAAAAGAAAATTTAGGTTTTGTTCCCCATTCTCTAATTAATTTATTTTCATTTTCATTTTCACCATCAGGAACATCATCATCTAAACTGTTTGGTAATACTTTTAAAATATCATTTAGTTCACTGGAATATTTTTTTATTTCTTGATCTATTGTTGATAATTCAGACTTGAAATTAGAAATGTTTTTTTTTAATTCTGATACATCTCTACCTTCAGATACTAGCTTTCCAATTTCTTTTGAACTATTATTTCTTTGTTCTTGTATAGCTTGTATTTCAGCTTGTTTTTTTCTAATTGTTTGCTCAATTTCGAGAATTGAAGATATATCAATATTCAAACCTCTACGATGCATTTGTTTTTCAAATTTTATAGGATTGTTTCTTATAAATTTTATATCATGCATAAAAAACTCTTTTACTTGCTTTTATTGAGAAATTTAGAAAAAATTATAGATACTTCGTATAAAGCGATAATTGGCAATGCGAGTAAAATTTGTGAGATAACATCTGGCGGTGTAAGTATCGCAGCAATAACAAAAGCCGTTAAGATTGCATACTTTCTTTTGCTAGCTAGATCATCTGGTGTGATAACACCTGTTTTGACTAACAATAATAGAATTACTGGTAATTCAAAACATAATCCAAAAGCAAAAATAAGTTTCATAATTAATGAAAGGTATTCTGATATTCTTGGTTCTAATTCTATTGGTAGAGAACCATCTACACTATTAACTTGAAAAGAAAGAAAAAAGTCCCATGCAAGAGGTATGACAATATAATAGACCATTGCTGCACCTGCTATAAACAAGATTGGTGTAGCCAACAGAAAAGGAAGAAAAGCTTGTTTTTCATTTTGATATAAACCTGGGGCAACAAATCTCCATATTTGAATTAAAAATATAGGTAAAGAAACACATAAAGATATAAAAAAAGCAACTTTGACCTGTGTAAAAAAACCTTCATGCAAGGCCGTAAAAATCATTCTGCCACCATTTTCAAGTATTTGAGATGCAAGTGGAGCCTGCAAAAACATATAAACAATATCTGCAAGATTTTGATTGTCATCAGTAAATTTGATAAAGCAGAGGAAAAACAAAAATAAAAATGCACAAAATGATACTAATAGTCTATTTCTTAACTCAATAAGATGGTCTAATAATGTCATATTTTGTTCAGGATTTTTGGCTTTGCTCATATTATTATTTAAAATTATAAATTTTTAATTTTTGAATTAGATTTTTTATCTATTTTAGTATTATTAGCATTTTTTATATCATCGACATCATTTTTTATTGATTTTATATTTACATCATCTTCTAATTCTTTTATTTCATCTACATGATCATCGACTATAGATTTTTTATCAATTTTATTAACTTCCTTTCTCAAATCAGAAATTTCAGCTTCATTCGCTAAATCGTCAATCCCCGAATGAAATTGTGAAGCCATAGATTTAATTTTTCTTATAAATGATGTAATTGACCTTAGAACTTTTGGTAAATCTTTTGGACCAACTACTATAAGCAACACAAAAGAAATTAAAAGAAACTCTGGAAAACCAATATCAAGCATTAAATATATCTTTACTTATGATTTCTTTTTAACAGCTTGTTTCTTTTTTGCCGTTTTTTTAACAGTCTTTTTTTTAGGTTTAGTTTTTGTTTCAGCAATAACCTCTATTTCATCATCATTTTCTTTATTAGACTTAACCTGATCTTTGAAATTTTTTAAACCTTTACCAAAGTCTCCCATAATACTTGATAATTTACCTTTTCCACCAAATAAAATTAAAACGACAATTAGTACAATAATCCAATGCCAAATACTAAATGCACCCATGATACAAACCTCCTAATTAAATACTTTCAAATTAGAATCACATTACATGTAATTTATTTTTTTTTATATACAAAAATTATTTATTGCTCAAAGATAAAAATTTGTGTTGGATCAGTTTCAACAATTACTTTTTCATCTACTTTAAAAAAATTAAGTCCAGGAATTCTAGCGTGAATATGAAAATTTAATTCATCAACCTTTAATGATAAATGAACTAAACTTGAACCAGCAAGTAATCTTGCTTCCATAACAAACCCATAATAAGAAGATTTTATAAAATTTGTTTTATCTTTTGTATTTAAATTAATTTTATTTGCTGAAAACAACTTAATTGCTTCGTCTCTTACAACAATTTTGACTTTTTTATTATTAAATCTTTGAGAACAATTAAAAGTGCCAAGTACAGTGCTAACAGAACCTTCTCTAACAATTCCCTCAAGTATATTTATTTCTCCAAAAAACTCAGCTATGAAAGCTGATTTTGGTCTTAAATATAGATCTATAGGACTTCCAAATTGTTCAATGCACCCATTATTCAAAACACCTATTTTATCAGACATAAACATTGCCTCTTCTGGATCATGAGTTACTAATAATGCTGAAATTTTGTGTTCCCTTAAAATGTGTAACATTTGATCTCTAATTTTTTCTTTTAATCTAGAATCTAAATTTGAATAAGGTTCATCTAAAAAAATAATCTTAGGATTAGAAGCCATAGCTCTAACTAACGCAACTTGTTGTTGTTGACCACCTGATAATTCATGAGGATAGTTGTTAGCTAGATTAGAAATATCTATTTCATCCATTAAGTTTTGAATTTTATTTGTACTTTTTTCTATGTGATTTGTTTTTATTCCAAAGAAAATATTTTCCATAATAGTTAAGTGAGGAAATAATGCGCAATCCTGAAAAACATATCCAATTTGTCTTTTATCTGAATTTAAATGAAAATTGAAAGAAGAAACAATTTCATCATTTAATTTGATTTCGCCATTTTGAACTTTTTCTATTCCACTTGCTAATTTAAGTAATGTTGTTTTTCCACAACCAGAAGGACCTAACAAGGAAACTACTTCTCCTGCTTCAAGTTTCATAGAAAAGTCATTCAAAATTAGTTTTTTGTCATATTTGTGCGAGATATTTAAAAACTCTAACAATATTTAAATCCCAATAATTAATTTACATTTAATCAACGGACTGATCGTTAAAAATAACTTTATTTTTATCAAGTAAACCCGAGTTTTTTAGATCTTCTATTCCTGGAAGATCTTTTATATTTTTAAGATTAAAATAATCTAAAAACAAATTTGTAGTTTTCCATGTAAGTGGATTTCCTGGAGTTGATTTCCTATGACCAGGTTGAATCCATTGTAATTCTAATAATACATCAAGGGTTCCTCTACTAAGGGAAACTCCACGAATGTTTTCAATTTCTGAACGTGTAATAGGTTGATGGTAAGCAATAATAGCTAGAGTTTCAATTGCTGCACGTGAAAGTGGTTTTGGAACAATTTTTTCAATATTCAAGAACTCTGAAACATCTAAAGATGTTCTAAATGCATATGTATCGTTGATAACATACAAATTAACTCCGCTTGAGGAATATTTTTTTTCCAAGTTTTCTAAAATTTCATTTAATATTTTTTTATCTATTATTCGTTTTAATAATTCGTCATAACGTATCGGTTCAGAAGAAGAAAAAATTAGAGCTTCAACTATTTTCTGCTTTAAGACAAAATCATAATTTTCATTATTCTTTTCTTTTAATTTTTTCATAAGTTTACCTAAATTAAGATTTCAAATCATAAAAATTGAATTTATTTCGGAAATAATAAGATTTTATCATTAAAATTATCTTGCCTTAATTTTAAACTACCCTCTTTAACAAGCTCGAGAGAAGCAACGAAATGAGAAGCCAAGGCCGATTTCCTTTCTAAGTTATTTCTAAGATTATTTGGAATAAAATCAAAAAGATCTTTCCAATCTTTTGAATGTTTAAAAAAGCTTTTGAGAGTATTTAATGCATCCTCAACTGAGTATAATTGTGTATCTGCAATAGTAATAGATTTAGTATTGTTGAACGTAATAATTTCACCATAAGTTTTGATCAAATCATATAAACTTGAATTATATTGGTTTTTTTGATTTATACCAAAAATTTCTGGGTTGCCCCTCTTAAAAAAATGCGTCCCTAATTTATGCCTTTTAAATAGAAGCTTTGATACTTTTTGCATTCCTTCTAACCTTTTCATTTGAAATTCTAATAATTCTGACATTTCTTCTGAGGTCATCGACTCCTCTTCTTTATCAATAGGTAATAAAAGTTTTGATTTCAAAAAAGCCAACCACGCTCCCATAACTAAATATTCTGCTGCAATATCAATATCTTTTTTTATAATTTGATCTAAAAATTCTAAATATTGCTCAGCTAATTTTAATATTGATAATTTAGTTAAATCGATTTTATGATCCCTAGCCAAGCTTAACAAAAGATCAATTGGACCTTCAAATCCATCTAATGAAAGGCTTAGAATATCAATGTTTTTATGATTAAATTCTGACATTTAATTTCTTTTATTAACTTGAAGAATACACACTACTTTTTCTTTTTTAAATTTTTCACATAATATTAAACCATTATCTTTATTCATCGAAGTTGTCCATACTCTATGAAACAATAAATCATCATTGTTAGTATAAGAAAAAATTTCCAACTTAGTTTCTAATAATAGTTTTGCGTATTTTATTTCAATATTTTTCTTTGCTAATTTAGCTTTATTTAAATCTCTAAATGATCCAAATTGTACTCTATACAAAAGAGTGTTTTTATTTGATTTTTTTATATTTTTTTTAATTACTTTGGAATTTAATTTTTTCCCCTCAGAGATTTTTGAATCTTTTAATAAATTTTGATCAATACTCTTCTTTGATTTGTTTTCAATTGAAATGACTTCTAATGGTAAGAGCTCTGGTTTTGTTGGCCTAGGTCTAATTTTTTCATTTTTAATTAATGCATCTTTATCATTTAATATTTCAATATCTAAATTTGAAACTTTCTTACCACCTGGATCTTTAGGTTTAATTATAATGTTTTCATTATCAGGCCCTAAAACTATTAATTTATCATTATTAGTTTCTTGAAAATATATTTTTAAAGCAAAGAGACTAATTGAAAAAAAAATTCCAACACTTAAAAAAATTATAGAAAATATCTTTAAGTAATTCCTCATAAATCTACATCTCAAAAATTGGTTCAATTTTGAGAATACTTAAACCTTTTCTAATTGTTAAAGCAACAGCTTTCACTAATGACAATCTTGCATTTGTTAATTCTAAGTCATCTTCAACTATAAATTTTATATTTTTATCTTTACCTTTATTCCATAGACTATGAAAAATACTTGATAATTCAATTAAGTAGTAACAAATCCTGTGAGGTTCATGATTTTTAGCAGCAAGTTCAAGAGTTCTAGGCCACAAAGCTATGAATTTAATAAGTTCAATTTCGAAGCTATCTTTTAAGCGTTTTGGATTTTTTAAAATTAGTTCTTCCTCTTTAACTTTTGAAGATCTAAAAATAGAGTTACAACGTGCGTGTGCATACTGAACGTAAAACACTGGGTTTTCTTTTGATTTTTCCATTACTTTTTTAAAATCAAAATCTAAAGATTGGTCGTTTCTCCTAGTCAGCATAATAAATCTTACAACATCTTTACCTACAGCATTTATAATGTCAGATAGAGTCACGAAGTTACCTGCTCTCTTACTCATTTTAATTGGTTTTCCATCTTCCAAAAGGTTTACTAATGCACAAACTTTAGTGTCAATTTCTACAGAACCATTAGATAAAGCACTAACAGCAGCATTTATTCTAGAAATATAACCGATATGGTCTGCACCTAGAACATTAATTAAATCACCCATGGTTCTATTCATTTTATCTAAATGATAAGCCATATCAGTTGCAAAATAAGTCCATGTACCGTCTGATTTTTTAAGAGCCCTATCTGAATCATCGCCATACACTGATGATTTAAAAAGTAATTGTTCTCTTTTTTCCCAATTTTTGGGATCAGTACCTTTAGGTGGATCTAGAGCGCCATAAAAAATAAGATTTTTACTTTCAAGAATTTTTAAAATTTCAGTTAATAAATTTCCTGAAATGATTTCTTTTTCACTTGTAAAAACATCCATTTCTATTCCCAATTTAAGGAGATCATTTTTGATCATTTCCAATATAATTTCTAAAGAAACAGATCTTACTTTTTCAAAAACTTTTTCTTTATCATCTAGTTGTAATTCATCTCCATACTTTTCAAAAAGAATTTTACCTACTTCTTTTAGATATTCACCTGGATAAAGACCCTCTGGAATATCAATTGATTTATTTGTTACTTGTTCATTGTATCTTAACAAAGAAGACTCTACTAATTTTTCAATTTGATTTCCTGCATCATTGATGTAGTACTCCCTGATAACTGAGTACCCAACCTCAGTCAAAAGAGATGCAAGGGCGTCTCCAAACACAGCACCTCTTGCATGACCAGCATGAAGAGGTCCAGTAGGATTAGCGGAAATATATTCGATGTTTATGTTTTTTCCTTTTCCTATTTCTAATTTATCCCAATTCTGTGAATCCTGAAGCATTTTGCTCAAGAAATCTGACCATACATTTTGTTTAAATGTAATATTAATAAACCCTGGCCCAGCTACATTAACATTGTCAAGACCTGGAAAATTTGAAATGTAGGCCATAAAATTTTCTGCTATTATTTTAGGGCTTAGTTTTAAATCTTTACTTAAAATCATTGCTAAATTCGTAGACATATCTCCATTAATTGGATTTTTAGGAGGTTCTAGAGTTAATTTTTTAAGTATGTCTTCAACTATGAAAGAATATTTAAAATCTGATTTAAACTTCTCAACTGCATTAATCAAATGGCTAAAATAAAATTTATAAATATTCATAAATTAAAAATCTCTCTCTAATTATAAAATTTATCATATTCTCTTTTTAAATAATTGTCAGTCATACCAGCAATGTAATCAGCTATAACTCTAAATTTTTCTTTTTGTGAGTGTTCCGATAAAATTTGCCCATTAAAATATTTCCATTGTTTTGGAAGTCTATGAATATCCTTTATAAATAATAAAAATAATTTTTCTATCATAAGTGCATTTTTATCCAATTTTTTTACAACTGTCTCATTTCGATACATTTTGTTAAATAAAAAATTTCTAATTTCTTCCATTGACGACGCAGCATTGATGGAAAGTTTTACAGTTTTTTTTCCATAATCTTTAATTTCATTTACATTTTTAAAATTATTTTTTTTTATAATTGCTAGTGAATTTGATACAACATCGTTTATAAAATAACTAATTAGATGCCTTATCAATTGATGAATTAATATATCATCCTTTATATTTATAAAATTATTTTCGATATTTTTTAAAATATAATTAATAATACCTATTTTACGAAGATCATTTAAAGAAAATAATTTTTCACGAAGACCATCATCAAAATCGTGCGTTAAATAAGCTATATCATCAGAAATATTTGCCACTTGACCTTCTAATGAACTGTGTGTTCTAAAATCAATATCTAAGATAAGACAAATATCTTTGATAGTTTGTGGTATTTTATTCAAATCTAAAAAAGGTCCATTATGTTTAATCAATCCCTCTAAAGTTTCATGAGTAAGGTTCAAACCATCAAAATTTGGATATTTTTTTTCTAAAATTGTTACAACTCTTAATGATTGTTCATTATGATTAAAACCACCTACATCAGACATTATTTCTTGGAGAATATCTTCTCCCTTATGTCCTAGAGGTGGATGTCCTAGATCATGTGCAAGGGCTATGGTCTCAGTTAAATCCTCATTAATATTCAGAGCCTTAGCAATTGATCTTGCAATCTGTGATACTTCAAGAGTATGAGTCAGTCGAGTTCTATAATGATCTCCTTTATGGAAAATAAAAACCTGAGTTTTGTCTTTTAATCTTCTAAAAGCTTCAGAGTGAATAATTCTATCCCTATCTCTTTGATATTCAGATCTTCCAAGAATAAGTGTATCATCTTTATATACTCTGCCCCTACTTTCAGAACTATGACATGCAAATGGACTTAAATAACGGTTGTCATTATTAACAAACATAAAATTTTCCAATAAATTATTCATTTATGTATAAAAATATGTTAATTTGCAATCAAACAATTGTAATAAATTTCAAAATTAAATGAGGTTTTTTTTAAATGAATGAAAGTAAGGATTTCAATCAAGACTTTAGTCTATCAAAAGAAGCCTTGGAAAAAGTAAAAATTTTACTTAAAGACGAAGAAGGTTCATATTTCAGAATATCAGTTCTGGGAGGTGGATGTTCTGGCTTTCAGTATGATTTTTCATTTGATAAGAAACCTAAAGACGATGATATAATCTTTAAAGAAGGTGGAATTGATTATTTAATTGATAAAGTGTCTATTGATTTTCTTCGTGGAAGCACTTTAGAATATATTTCAGAACTTGCAGGATCATATTTTAAAATTGAAAATCCTAATGCTACAGCAAATTGTGGCTGTGGAACAAGTTTCTCTATTTAAAATAAATTTAATCAAATGTCATTTAAAATAGCTAGTTTTAATGTAAATTCTATAAAAATGAGACTGCCAAATGTATTAAGTTGGCTAGATAAAAATAATATTGATGTAATTTTAATGCAGGAAACCAAGACAATGGACGATAATTTTCCTTCATTAGACTTTAAGCAAAAACGGTATAATCTAATATTCAATGGACAAAAATCATATAACGGCGTTGCAATTGCATCTAAATTTGAAATAAATGAAATTACCAGATCATTACCTTTTTACAATGAGACTATTGATGAAGATAATCAAGCAAGGTTCTTACATGTAAAAATTAATGATGTAAATATCATTTGCTTATATTTACCTAATGGTAATCCTGCTCCTGGTCCTAAATATGATTATAAAATTAGTTGGATGAAACGTCTAACAAAATACACTAAAGATATTTATGACACAAATGAACCTCTGATTTTAGGAGGTGATTTTAATGTAATTCAGGAAAGTATTGATTGTTATGATGTGTCTAAATGGCAAAATGATGCATTATATCTGGAAACAACCAGAAGGCATTTAAGAGAGTTAATAAATATTGGTCTAGTTGATGCTTATCGCATAAAATATCCAACAGCTAAAGATTATAGTTTTTGGGACTATCAGGGTGGAGCTTGGCAAAAAGACAATGGAATAAGAATAGATCTTTTTTTAATCTCACCAGAGATAGTTGATAATCTGATTGATGTAGGTATAGACAAAACACCAAGAGGTGAAGAAAAACCTAGTGACCATACACCTATTTGGATTCATGTAGAAAAATAAACTTTATGATTTATGTATATTTTTAGGTATAAACCCTGAATCTTCTACTACTCTAGGATTAGGAATCCAGAGTTCTCGATTAGGATGCATTCCAGCTCCATAAGTTGCTGAAACAGCAGAATTTCTCATTCTATTAAGCAATCTCGTATCTGCATCTCCAACTGCTGGATGTGTACCACCATTAGTTTTGAAAATTTCTTCCCAATTGCTTTTTCTTAACTTAAAAATATCAATATTCTTCAATTGAGAACAATTAATCTCATTTTTATTTAAATCAACTATAATTTCATCTCCATCCTCTATTAGGGCAATAGGTCCACCAATAGCCGCCTCTGGACCAACATGACCAATGACAAGACCAACAGAGCCACCAGAGAAACGTCCATCAGTCATTAATCCTACAATTATATTTCTTTCTCTGCACAAAGTGGTAATTCTTGAGGTAGAATCTAGCATTTCTGGCATACCAGGCCCACCTACAGGTCCTTCATACCTAACTACAACCATATCATTGTTATTGAGGCTTTCTGGTTCATTTTCTAGGGTCCAAAGAAGTTTTTGTTCTCCATCAAATATTCTAGCTTTCCCAATAAAAACATTATTTTCTAAACCACCTTCAACACCAGCCAGTTTTAGGATAGAACTAAATTCAGGAGACAAATTCCCTCCTAAAAGTCTTAATCCACCAGTCTCTTTATAAGGTTTTTTTACAGGATATATTACTCTTCCGTCAGGTTCTTTAGGAGCTAATCGATCAACTTGTTCAGCTAAAGTTTCACCTGTACACGTTAAAGTATTGCCATTCAATAAGCCTGAGTCTAATAAATCCTTAATAAAAACCTGAACACCACCTTGATCATCAATATCAACCATTGAGTATTTTCCAAATGGTCTTGCATCAACTAAAACAGGAACTACCTTTTCGGATAAATAGTTAAATTCATCTGGAGACATAATATCTTCAATAAAATTTTTATATCCTGCAGCTCTAGCTAACTCTGGTGCATGAAGCATGACGTTAGTTGATCCTCCTATGGACATTGCTACTATTAGAGCATTCCTTATAGAGTCTCTCGTAACAATATCCCTAGGCTTAATATCTTTTTTAACCATATTATCTAAATAAGTAATGAGTTGGTCAGGAAATACATCTAACCTTTTTTCATCATCTGAAGGTGGTGAAACCATATGTAAAGGTTGCATGCCTACAACACCAATAAACGTCTGCATAGTATTATAAGTAAACATCCCACCACAACTTCCATAACCAGGACAAGCTTCGCATGCAATTCTTCTTTTCAGTTCTTCATCTTCACTACCTGCAATTTGATAACTTGAAATAATGTCCAATGGTTCATTAGTAACTGAATCAATTCCAGGTCTTATTGGACCGTCAGACATTATAATAGCAGGCCTATTGTGCTCTAAAATTGCAGACAATGTTCCAACAGGTGGTTTGTCACATGCAACAACAGCAATTGTACCTTCTAAACCCGAAGCGCTTAAATGTTCGCATAATGTATCATTAGTTACTTCTCTCCCAATTAAAGAATAACGCATCTCTTTAGTACCGTTTCTTATACCATCAGATGTCGCTACGGTGTACTCAGGTTGTACTAATCTCATTCTAATATCGTTTGGGTTTTGGCCTATCCTTAGCCTTAATTTTTCGTGTATTGTTTTAACTTTTTGTTCAACACCAAGATAACATTGAGAGTCCCCTTTATTACCAACCACCCCAATTGAAGGTTCATGTATTAAATCAAGGTCAGTATTTAGAATTCTTGCAATACCAAAAGTTTGAGAACTTCTTCCAGGATTTTTGTCAATTAAAACTGTTTTTGAATTCTTCATATTTTTCTCCGATTTTATTTAATATTATAAATTTAATAAGGCTTTATTTATTTCTGATTTTCTTTGATTAAATATTGTTTTTTTAGTTTTCACATCATCTATAACTTTTGGTGGTGCTTTTTCTATAAATGAAGGGTTGTTTAATCTTTTATCTATTATTTCAATTTCATTGGTTATATTTTCAAGCTCTTTACTCAATCTATTTTTTTCTGCTTCTATATCAATTAGTCCATCTGTTGGTATCATTAAAATTATCTCATCAACAGTTGTAACAATAGATTTTTCATTTTCTTCATGTTGTTTAGATAAAAATTTTATCTGATTTAATTTTGCTAAATTAAGGATTAAATTGTTATTCTCTTCAATAATAATCTTTTTTTCTTGATTTACATTTTTAAGTAAAATTGTAGGTCTAGATTTATTTGGAATATTTTTTTCTACTCTAATTGATCTTATCGCAGATACAATATCAATTGTCAGACCTATTCCATTTTTTAATGAAGTTTCAGTTTCAATTAAGCTCGGCCATGAAGATGATATTGCTAACTTATTAGATTTAAACAATTTTTCAAAAATTTCTTCTGTGACATATGGCATTATTGGGTGTAACATTAATAAAACATTTTTCATAATTTTAATAGAAACACTTTTAGTCTCTTTTTGTGATTCAATATCTTCAGCATTATTCAAAATAGGCTTAATAAACTCTATATACCAATCACAATAATCTCTCCAAATAAATTGATACAAGGCATCTGCAGCATCATTAAATTTGTATTCAATTATAGATTTTTTAACTTTTGAATTAAGTTGATTATAATTTTCAATTATCCATTTGTTGATTTGTAGATTTATAAAATTGAGATCAGTGTCTAGTTCTGAAATACATTTATTAAATTCAAGAAATTTACATCCATTCCATATTTTTGTACTAAAATTTCTATATCCTGCAATTCTTTCTTCTGATAATTTTATATCCCTTCCTTGAGCAGCCATTGCTGTAAGAGTGAACCTTAATGAGTCAGCACCATATTTGACAGATAAATCAAGAGGATCTAGAACATTACCCTTTGATTTTGACATTTTTTGACCCTTATCATCTCTTACTAGAGCGTGTATATAAACTTCTTTAAATGGAACTTCGTCATCCATAAAATGCATGCCCATCATCATCATACGAGCTACCCAAAAGAAAATTATGTCAAAGCCAGTTACTAAAACATTGGTTGGATAATATTTCTTTAGATCTTTTGTGTTATCAGGCCATCCTAAGGTTGAAAATGGCCAAAGTGCGGATGAAAACCATGTGTCCAATACATCTTCATCTTGTATTAGTTTAACTTTTTTTCCATAATGCAATTCTGCTGCTTTCTCAGCATCTAACTGGTTATGCTCTACAAAAATCTTATCATCAGGTCCAAACCAGGCAGGTATTCTGTGGCCCCACCATAATTGTCTTGAAACACACCATGGTTGAATGTTGTTCATCCATTCAAAGTATGTTTTATCCCAATTTGCAGGAACAAACTTAGTTTTTTTATTTTTAACAGCTTTGATAGCTGGTTGAGCTAATTTATATGCATCAACATACCATTGGTCCATAAGCCATGGTTCCACAACTATGTTAGATCTATCTCCATGAGGAACCGTATGTACAATTTTCTCTTCTTTAATGTATAAATTTTGAGCTTTTAAAATCTTTAAAACTTTTTTTCTAGCTTCAAATCTGTCTAACCCTTTGAAATCTTCTCCACCATTTTCATTTATCGAAGCATTAGCATCAAAGATATTAATCATATCTAAACCATGTCTTTTCCCAACTTCGAAATCATTAAAATCATGAGCTGGAGTTATTTTAACAGCACCAGAACCTTTTTCTGGATCTGAATAATTATCAAAAATAATAGGAATACGTCGATTTATAATTGGTAATATTACATATTTACCTTTTAGATGAATATATCTTTCATCATCGGGATTTACAGCTACAGCTGTGTCTCCTAACATTGTTTCTGGCCTAGTTGTAGCTATTGTTAAGAATTCGTCACTATTTTCAAGAGGGTATTTGAAATACCAAAATTTTCCTTCAACTTCTTTTTGTTCAACTTCTAAATCAGAAATAGCTGTTAATAATTTTGGATCCCAATTAACTAATCGCTTATCTCTATAAATCAATCCTTCTTTATATAATTTAACAAATACAGAAATTACTGCTTTTGATAATCCCTCATCCATTGTAAATCGTTCTTTTTCCCAATCCGGAGAGGCTCCTAAAGCTCTTAATTGATTTGTAATTTCACCTCCTGACTTTTCTTTCCACTCCCAAACTTTTTCAACAAACTTTTCTCTACCTAAGCCATGTCTTGTTAAGTTAGATTTTGCTAATTCTCTTTCAACAACCATCTGAGTAGCTATTCCAGCGTGATCTGTCCCTGGTTGCCAGAGAACATCTAGTCCTTGCATTCTATGAAATCTTATCAAGATATCTTGAATAGTGAATGTTAGAGCATGACCAATGTGTAACGAACCTGTTACGTTTGGAGGTGGCATCATTATAACATATGGTTCTTTTGGTGATTGATTGTTTGAAGCAAAAGCACCACTTTCCAACCATCTTTTATACCATTTTTTTTCTATGTAATTAGAATCAAACCTTTTATCCATCATATTAGAATTCCAATAAATTTTGCTTAATTAAACATCCTACGATCTAATATGTTAAAATCTAGTTTGTTCTCTATCAAATCATATTTAACATCCAAATCATTATTAATATCTTTAATTGATAAGCTTCCTAGAATAGACTTTATTTGATAAACACTAAAAATCTCATCAGCTTGACTTTGTATCAAGTTAGAAGATGCATTTAAAAAATCAACTTCTGCATCTAGCACGTCTAAAATTGTTCTTATGCCAAATTCTGACTCCTTTTTGATACCATTTAAGGCTAGTAATGAGGATTTTTTTTCGCTTTCTGATGCTTTGGTTTTTGCAATAGCACTTTTGTAATTTTGATATGAGGAAATAGCACTTAACTCTACCTGTCTCTGTTTTTCAGATAATTCAACTGAACTAGCTCTTGATAGATTATTAAGTTTTTTTATAGAAGCTTTGGAGGATGAATTAAAAAACAAAGGTGTCTTAAAAGTAAGATTCACACCATAACTTTGGTAATCAGTTGAAGAAGTATTTATTGATGATTCACTATCTTTACCAAAAATTTCTAAGTTAAGTGTTGGCCTATTATCACTTTCTTTTAATTCAACATTTTTTTCAGCAATATTTTTTTTTAATTTAGCTACTATAATATCAAGGTTATTTTCTAAGGCTATTTTAACAGTTTTATTTTTTGTATCTGGAGGTGTGAAGTTTGAATTGGGTAAAGAAAATTTATTTGGTATTACTTTGAATTTTGTAATACTTTTAAATTTAGAAATTGCTTTTTCAAGATTTCCTTCAGATAAAATTAAATCATATTGAGCTTTTGCTAATTTAGATTGGGCTTCGGCCAGTGTGGTTGGTGTTACTGTACCAGCTTGTAATTTTAACTCTGTGGCATCAACATTTTCTTTAAATCTATCTAAACTTTTTTTTCTTAAACTAACTACAGATTGATTTGAATAAACATCTAAATAAGCTCTTATAGAATTCAAAATTATTTTTTGCTCAATAATTCTTAAATTATATTGCTCAAGTTTAATATTTTTTTTTGCTATAGAAATTTTTTCATAAGCTTCTCCTCCATCGAATATATT
>CACBVW010000013.1 GCA_902542765.1 uncultured SAR116 cluster alpha proteobacterium
ATACTGCAGTTGTACCTGAAACTTCTCCATCATTTAACTCAATCTTTAAACCTTGTTCTTTAAATGAGTCTATTATAGGACCAGCTGTATTATTATGATCTTTCATGAATGTTTTATGATCTGGAAAAATCAGAACTAATGTAGCCACAACATCCGAATTACTAAAAATTAATTTCATTAATGTACCATTTTTAAAGCCTTCAGCATCTGCTTTGGTGTCAGTATAATTTACAAACATATTTTTAGACATTTTATCTTTAAATGTTATTTTAATAGTTCTCACATACATAAAATTCACCTATATAAATTTAGATAATAATTATTAAATCAAATAAATGATAAATCGTAAAGTTTTTAGGCTTTTGGAAACATTAAAATTCTGATCTTGTAATATTTAAGTTTTTTATTAAAAATAAACTTTAAAAAATTAAACTTAGCTGTATGACTATTATTAAAAATATAATTGAAAATAAATATTTCGTTACATTCATTACAATAGTAATCATAGTTAACGCTATCACTCTTGGACTTGAAACAAGCAAAAATATCAAAGCAGAATATGGTATTTATTTATCCTTGATTGATACAATAGCTTTAACAATTTTTACAATTGAATTGCTAGCAAAAATTACTGTTTACAAATTCAGATTCTTTAGAGATGGCTGGAATATTTTTGATTTTATAATTGTTGTAGTATCTTTAATTCCAACATCAGGACCTTTTTCAGTTTTAAGAGCTTTTCGAATTTTTAGAACATTAAGATTATTATCTGTTGTTCCATCAATGAAAAGGATAATTCAAGCTATATTTATTTCTATTCCTGGTATTTTATCTGTAGGGACAATTATTATTTTAATCTTTTATATTTCTTCTGTGTTAACTACCACTTTTTTTGGAGATAAATTTTATGAGTGGTTTGGTACAGTTGGTAATTCTATGTATACATTATTTCAAATTATGACTTTAGAAAGTTGGTCTATGGGAATTGTAAGGCCTGTAATGAAAGAGTTTCCACTAGCATGGTTATTTTTTGTACCATTCATTCTTGTTACAACATTTGCAGTGCTAAATTTGTTCATTGGAATAATCGTAGATGCAATGCAACAAATAGCAAACGATGGAGATACGGAAGTTAAATTAACTGAGAAAGATTTACATAAAAAACTTATCAATATTGAAAAACAGTTAAAAGAAATTACGAAGACTTTAGAAAACAAAAACAATGGATTATAATTATGTCATTTACATATAATAAAAAAAATGCCAAATGCATGTGGTGTAAAAGAACTCAAAATCCACATCCTGACTATTCTTATGAAACTATACCTACTAAAATTTTTACCTCTAAAAAAGGAAGAAGAATTGAACTTTGCTTCAGTTGTTATGAAAACGAAACTAAAGAAATTAGTAAAGATAGTGATTTTGAGGAAAAACTAAATAAAAAATTTGAACTTTTGAAAGTTTTAAATTTGTAAAACTTAAAAAATATGTCATTTTGAATTTTTAAATATCTAATGGATTAATTTGTTGAGATTGTTAGATTTGAAATTTAAAAGCTTTTTAATTTCTATACAGATATTTTTCTTCTATATTTTCTCAAATATAGCATTTTCTTCTGAAAATACTACAAAGCTTAAAAAATGAATTAAATACAATTGAATCTTATTATTGGATAGGACTAGAAGAAAAAGGAAACTATGAACTCTTTCTTAAGGCCTTTAATAAAATTCAAAATTTAGAAAATGATATTAAAAGCCAAAACCTCCCTGAAGGTATTAAAATAAAATTGAATGGATTAAAAGAAGACATATTATCTAAATTATTTAGATGACTTTTTTAAAAATTCTCCCATCTAAAATCAGCAAACCAAAAATTATAATCAACATCCCTATAAATTCATGAATTTTTATCATTTCATTGATGAAAGTTGCATTTAGAATAATTGCAGAAGGTGGAATAATAATTGTGCATAAAAGCAAATTTCCAGGACCTGTAGTTGAAAGTATTTTAAAATAAATTAGATATGCTAAAACTGAGCACACTATAGCAAAGGCGATAGAATATTTAATCGAGATAAAATTCAAATTGTAAATTTGATCACTATAATAAAAAAACATAATCGGAGTTAAAATTATTGTACTAGTGGTTAACATTCCTGTTGCCGCTAAGCTTGGATCTACTTCATTTAATTTAATTTTTGCAAAAATGGCAGCAAATGCATACGAAACACTAGAAAGAATTATAAAAAATTTACCAATCTCAGTAGAAACAATACCTGATAGATTTTCATAACCAATTGTTATTATTACACCTATCAACCCAATCGTAACACCAATAAGTCTTGATCTTAAAAGTTTCTCATTCTTAATAAACAAAGATGCGATTAAAATTGTCATAAAAGATGTGTTAGCGTTAAGAATTGATGCTAATCCTCCTGTTATATACTGTTGACCGTTGGTTATTAGAAGAAAAGGAAAGACATTATTTAAAAGACCCATAATAAAAAGATTAAAAATAAGCTTATTTGAAAATTGAATTTCAATCTTTATAAGTAACAAATAAAGAATTAAAATAATTGAGGCAATAGAGACTCTGAGGTAAACAATTAAAAATGGATTCATGAAATTAAGTAAAATTTCTACAAATAAAAAACTTGATCCCCATAAAATTCCTAGGATTAGTACTAATAGCCAATTTTTATTGTCCACAAATTACTCTCAATTATTTCTTACTCAATACAAACAAATATTTAATTTATATAGAAGATTTATTTAACAATTTCTTGAGATAAGGTTTAAGTTTTTTAATGCCAATATAAGGGTGTATATTAAGTACGTATTGTAGATTTATTAACGCCTCTTCATATTTTTTTAAAATTATATTGATTTGAACTAAACCTGCAATAGCACCAAAATGTCTTGGTTCCAATTTAAGAGTTTTTTTAATATCATTTATTGAACCTAAATAATCACCTTTTAGAAACTTGATAGTTGCAATTTTATTATATGATTCTGCCCATTTAGGGTCTTTTTTGGATATGTCTATAAATATTGTAAGTGCTTGGTCTAATTTACCATTGTTTAGTAAGTCTACACCTTTTTGCATTTGGATATTACTTGCATCACTTGTTCCATTATTTAGCCATAATTTCCAAATTTTACTTTCATAATTTCTTGCTATCATAGGATTTTCGGATTGCTTTAATCTTAAAAAAAGATTATTTAACTCGGAAGAAAACGCATTATGAAAAAAAGAAATAAAAATAATTATAAAAAATAAAAAAATTTTACTGATTACTAATAAATGATGAAAAGATTTTGTTTCCAAATAATTACTCATCAATAATTAACATCATACAAAACAATTCCTCTATTAGAAAAAACCTTCCAAACTATACCAGTTTTATTTTTGAATTCTAATTCAGCTTCTCTGAAAATTTTTTGACATTCTACAAAAGCTTTTTCATCTTTATATTCCCACAAATGGCCTAACCTTAATGTACCCTCTTTATTCCATATTTGAGTAACTGTTTGTCTCACTGCTCCAGCCTTTTTGAATTTATCAAAGTTTTTATTCATTATCTTTTCCCATTCAACTTCTCCAACTTTCATATCACTCCTTGTTTGAAAGTCCGAAGTTATATAACTTATAAGTTTTGAATCACTCATTATAAAAACCTTCATAGAATAATTTTTTATTTAAACTCAATCTCAACAAATGAATATGGAAAATCATTATTATTAATTACATTATGGTTTACACCCTTTTTTCTAAAATAACTAACTCCCTTAGAAAGCTCTGATATAGAAATTTTTCCATCATGGTTAATAATCTTAAGCTGACCATCCAATAATGGTACTACAACATAATCATATTCATGAATATGTTTACCTGTATCTTCTCCAGGCTTAAAAGACCAACGTGTAACTCGTGTCTTTTCATTATCAATCATTATTTCAGACTTAGCCATATTTTCAGCACCCGCTTTCTAGAACCAAAAATTTTTACTTATGCAATCATATTTTTCTGGCATTTCAAACTTATTTTTATCATCCACAGTTAATATAAATGGTTTTAAATTTTTTGTGACCATATCTAAATGCCATGCAAAATTTAAATACTTATCGACAGTCATGTCTTCAAACAATAAAAAAGATGAAACTTTTTGTCCAACAACATTTCCTACTTTGATAAATTGTCCATTAATCCTTTTGTAAGCAGTCGCATAGATATGATTTTCATCATGTTTAAAAAAATATTCTTCTTTACCCATTATCTGATCACTATGGCATGAAATACCTGAATAAGGTTCGAATGAGTATATTTTGAAGCTATACAAACTAAACAAAATTATTAGGATTATTTTTTTTAACATTTTTAAATTTACAATATTTTTTTAAAAAATTTTTAAGATATTAACAGAAGATAAATAAAAAAACATGTTTAAAATTTAGATTATCAATGCTGTGTGTTATTTTTTTTTAATAAATCTTCCATAACAACTTTCAAAGATTCAAACAAGTCAATTGCTATCACCTTTTCATCGTCAGTAAGGGATAAAAATTGTTCGTTTAGTTGTTTCTTGTCAGTACCTTTAGACTGTAATTTGATCCATACAGGGTTTTGCTGTATTTCTTGAAGACTTTTATATTTCAAAACAAATTCCAAAAGATATTTAAATATAATTGAGGCACAGTTAATCAAAAAAGAGTAAAATTTGGAAGTTTTTTTTCATTAGTTGATTCATTTTTTATTATCATTATTATTTTAAAAATGAGTGACGACGTATTTAAAATCAATTTGATACCAGACAATGCAGAGATATCAATTTCAAAAGATGAAACTATATTAACTGCATCTTTAAGAAATGACATACAACACCTACATGCCTGTGGTGGCCTTGGAATGTGTTCTACATGTAGAGTTGAAATTCTTGAAGGTGAAGAAAATCTCTCTCAAAAGAGTAATTCAGAACAAGAATTGTCTGAAAAGTTAGAATTACCATCTAACATAAGATTAGCTTGCCAAACAAAAATAAAAGGTAATGTTAAACTTAAAAGATTATTGCTTGATCAAAAAGATTTGATTTTGGCTAATCAATTGACAAAAAATTCAGTTGGTTCAATTGGGAGCAAAAAAAATCTTGCTCTTATGTTTGTAGATATAGTTTCATTCACTCCTTTAAGTGAACAATTACCCTCTTATGATGTTATGTACATCTTAAATAGATATTTTGACGACATGGGAACGATAGTTAAAAAAAATGGCGGTGATATCAATAACTTCATTGGTGATGCATTTCTTGCTGCTTTCGGTATAGATGACAAAATAGACTCTGTTTATCGATGTACTCAAGCTGCATTAGAAATTTTAGAAGATGTAGATAAAAAGAAAAAAGTTTTTTTGGATAATTATAATATTAATTTTGATGTAAGGGTAGGTGTTCACTATGGAGAGGCAATAGTAGGTATGCTTGGGAATGCTGGAAATCAACGTCTAAGTATCATTGGTCAATCTGTTAACATTGCTAGTAGAGTAGAAACCGCTAATAAAGAAGCTGAAACAAGATTATTGATTTCAGAAGAAGCATTTAAAGAAATCGAGGACAGAGCTGAAGTTGAAGATTTTGTTAGGGTAAAATTAAAAGGTTCATCTCAAAGGTCGACATTATACGAAATTTCTAAATTGAAAGGAAAATCATTAGAATCTAAAGATGATAAAATTTTTGAGTCCGGGATGTTTTGGAACAAAATTATGTTATCTAAAGATTTGAATAACGGAGATAAAAAGAAAATTAATCATAATGATGAAGAAATATTAATCGTTAGAAATGGTGATAACCTCTCAGCTTTTTCTAATCTTTGTCCACATATGAACTTACCACTTGAAATGGGTCAGATTACAACAGAAAACGAGTTCTTGTGTCCATTCCATGACAGTAAATTTTGTTTGAGAACTGGTGCAGTAAAAAAATGGGTAACAACCAGTCCAGACTGGGCACCTGAAGAGGCTGTAGAACTAACAAAAGCCATAAAAGAAATACCATTGGATTTACTACCCATAATGGATAAAGACGGATATATTTGGATCGGGAGTGAATAGAAACAATCAACTCAATATTACTATTTTACATATTTAAATGAGATTAGATAAATTGAGTAAATAAAAATTCCAACCATAAAAATATCAAGAAAAAGCATAGGATTATCTAATATATTAAATAATCTGGAGATTGCATACAATATACTTGCTGAAGCTATAATAATACCTTTACCGAAATCCCCTCTAATATTTTTAATTAAAAATTCTTTTTTTATAAGCATTTTTTAAATTTAAATTAATTATCGTTTTATGAATAGTGTTAAGTTTCTAATCTGTGGAACGTTCTGCCCATCCCGCAAAGATTTTTTCCAAAATAACTACCACATAATATAAACCAATACCCAATAATGCTAAAGCAATAAGTACCGCAAACATTAGAGGGTAATCTGAATTTGTCTTACCACTATCAAACAAAGCACCTAATCCCCTACCATGTGGGGATACAATTTCCATCAAGTTTGTACCAATAAATGCGAGTGTAACAGCTACCTTTAATGCTCCAAAAAATTCTGGTAAAGTTTTTGGCAATGCAATTTTCCAAAATATTAATGATTTGGATGCTCCTAAAGACCTTAAAATATCTCTATATTCAGGTTCTAAAGTTGACAATCCAATCGAGACAGAAACGGCTATAGGAAAAAAAGAGATCATAAATGCTATTAAAATAGTGTTTAGATTGTGCTGACCTACAAACATTAATGCAATTATGGGAACAACAGTAGCTTTTGGAATAGCATTAAATCCTACTAATAATGGGTATATTGCTTCACGCAAAACCTTTGAAAAACCCATAATCATGCCTAAAAAAACACCACATAGTACTGCTATAAACAAGCCTACAACCGTTCGCCAAAGAGTATCCCAACCATATTGGAAAAATAAACCTTTAAATTTCCAAAATGCAGGCCATATATCGGAAGGAGATGCCATTTTATAATTCGGCCATTCATTTAACCATACTAAAAGCTCCCACAAAAGAAGAAATATAATTATCGCATATAATGGTACTAAAATATGTCTCATTTATTTTGCTCTTGTTGACTTTGAGCAATTTCTATTTGTTTTCGAAGGCTTTTTAACATATCGATAGATTTAGAGCTATACAAGCTCTCAAGTTTTGGTGTTTTGGATTTTGGTACTTTAACAAAAAATTGTTTTGAAGCTGGTCTACCAGAAAGAACTACAACTTCATCAGCAAGGAAAATTGACTCCCTTAAATCATGTGTAATAAGTATTCCAGTAAATGGTTCTTCTTTTCTTAGATTGTGCATTACTTGCCATAAATCTTCACGTGTAAACGCATCTAACGCTCCAAACGGTTCGTCTAAAATAAGTACTTCTGGTTTATGTACTAATGCTCTACATAATGATGCTCTTTGTCGCATTCCGCCCGATAGTTCAGAAGGTTTTTTTTGTTCAAATCCCTCTAATCCTACTAAGGACAAAAGTTGTTTTGCTCTTTGTTCTTTTTCTAGTGAATTTAGTTTATTTGGAACAATTTCTAGTGGCAACATAACATTTTTAATAATACTTCTCCACTCTAACAAAACAGGATTTTGAAAAGCCATTCCGACAGAAGGCCTAGGTGTGGTAATTTTTTCACCACTAAGGTAAACTTCACCCTCGTCTGGTTGCAGAAGACCTGAAATTAGTTTAGTTAGTGTTGATTTCCCGCAACCAGAGGGACCTACAACAGCTGTAAATCCATTTTCTGGGACACTCATACTTAAATTTTTTATAACTGGCAGTAAACCAGTTTCAGTTTTGTAGGTATGTGTTACGTCTTTAATTATTATGGTGTCTTTTTTTTTATACGATGACATAACTATACCTTAAAATAGGATGAAATAATTTCACCCTATTTTATATTTGTTTTAAAGTTACTTCAACTTAAACCCACCTTTTGGTAAATACGCATCTGTAAAATATAACTTTGCATCAGGTTTAGTTTTATATTTATAAGTCTCACTTAATTGAGCAATAGCTGCTTCAAAACGTGCCTTATCAATATTACCCATTCCATTCTTTAAAACATAATCTGTCATAACATTACCAGATAAGGCCAAATTAAACCTTCTTTTTTCTAAGTTTTTGTCAGCAGCTGGGTTTCTTTTAACAAGTGCTTCAATAGCTGAACTTGGATTTGAAACAGCATCTTTCCAACCCTTACCAACTGCACCAAGAAAGGATTTAACAACCTTAGCATTTGAAGATGCAAAGTCGGTATTAACAATGATTGCATTTCCATATAGCTTGAGCCCATGATCGGCCATTAAGATTGTAGTAATATCATCTTCTGGAACTCCAAGACGAACTAAGTTCAGAAAAGATGAAAATGAGTAACCTGTTACGGAAGAAACTTTGCCCTCAGCTAACATGGGTTCGCGAGTAGGAAAACCAACTGGTTCAACTTTGATTTTGTTCATGTCTAAGCCATTTGCTTTTGCAAAAGAGGGAAATTGAGCCCAGGCACCATCAGGTGGAGGAGCGCCCAAAACTGAACCAGGCAAGTCAGCCGGTGATTTGATACCGAGAGATTTTCTTCCTATAACTGCAAATGGAGGCTTATCATAAATCATCATTATTGCAGTAACTGGCGCACCAGGATTTTGATCTAAAAATTTGATTAAAGAGTTGATGTCAGCAAAGCCAAGAGGAAATGATCCTGTTGCAACCTTTGGAATTGCGTCTAATGATCCTTTGCCGGGTGAAATCTCAACATCTAGACCTGCATCTTTAAAATAACCTTTATCAATTGCATTAAAAAAAGGTGCTGATGGACCTTCAAATTTCCAATCCAACGTAAATGGTATTTTAGTGTCTGCATAACTTGTAATTGAAAACAAAAAAGAAATTATTATTAAAACTAAATTTTTAAACAAATTTACCTCCTATCATTAAAATCAATGTTCAAGATATATTATTTTAATTGTAAATCATAAATTTGATTTTATAGTATTTATTGTGTAATTAAACTTTATTAGTTTATGATTAAATATTAATCAATTAAACTTACAATTAGTAATAACTTTAATTATTTATAGTCAAGAAATTTTTTTAAACCAAAAACAAGAGAAATTTGTTTAGGATTTTATTATTATTAAAAACTTAGTAAATACAAAAATTATATTAAAGAAACGTCCATCTGAAACTATTACAGAGGATTTGTTTCAAAATATAAATGATGAAATTGACGAAATTAGGGATAATCATTTTCTTGTAGAGGTGGAGTATGTTTCCGTAGATCCAGCAATGAGAGTCTGGATTAGCGATGTTGGCAACTATTCTGAACCAGTTCATATAAATAGTACTATGAGAAGTTTTGGAGTTGGTAAAATTATATTCTCTAAAAGCAAAAATTTTAAAGTCAATGAATATGTAGTAGGGTGGCTAGGTTGGCAAAAATTTTCTGTAGTAGATGAAAACAAAATTCAATTAAAAATTGATCCAAAATCAGCCCCATTATCTAAAAATTTAGGTATTTTAGGTTTAAATGGAATAACTGCTTATGCTGGATTAATTGATATATGCAAGCCAAAAAAAAATGATGTTGTTTTGGTTACAACTGCTGCAGGCAGTGTAGGTTCAGCAGTTGGGCAATTAGCTAAAATTTATGGGTGTAGAACAATAGGCCTTACTAGTTCAGACAAAAAAGTAGCTATGTGTAAAAGTAAATTTGGATATGATGAAGTTATCAATTATAAAGAAGAAAATGATTTGTCTAATAGCTTAAAGAAAATAGCTCCCCATGGAATTGACTGCTTTTTTGATAATGTTGGCGGCACACAATTTGATGCAGTTATGGAAAATTTAAACATTAAAGCTAGGATTGTAATATGTGGAACAATAGGTATGCCTTCATTTCCAATACCACTTGGTCCAAGAGTTAACCGAACCTTACTTATTAAAAGGGCTAAAATTGAAGGCTTCTTAGTTCTAGATTATTTTAACAAATATAAAGAAATTTATAATAGATTGCTAAAATGGTATATTCACGGCAAGTTGGTTAGCGAAGAGGATATAAGTAATGGACTAGAAAGTGCCCCTACTTCACTCGTTAAAATTTTAAATGGCTTAAATTTAGGTAAACAATTAGTCAAATTATAAAAAATTTTAATCTCTCTCCCTCCATGCTATGTAAGAAGAAGCACCAACAATTAAGAAACCACCAATCCATAAGGTATAAGGTGTACTTTCTACAAAAATAGTATATCCGATTAAAACTGACCAAATTAATTTTAAATAATCAAGGGGAAGTAATATTGCCAACTCTCCTAGTTTAAATGCGCTATTTAAAAGTGTTTGAGCTATTGTTCCAGTAATAGCTATAAAAAAAATTATAGAAAATTGGTATAGATTTGGCATTGTTAAATATGGATATGCAGCCACAAATGTTGCTGGTATCATTCCAACACCAGCATAAAGAGATATTGTCACTGGTGAATCTGTTTCAGTTAACTTTTTTATAAAAATAAGAGAAATTGACCAAATTAGTGACGAAATAAGAATAAAAATGCCCCCTACATTCACTGAGATATCGGGTCTTAGAACTATTATTGCACCAAAAAAACCTACAAAAAGAGCAATAAGCCTATGTTGTTTTAGTTTTTCTTTTAAAAACACAAATGCTAAAAGTGTAGTAAAAATGGGGACTGTTAAATTTAAAGCTGTTACTTCTGACAATGTTGTTAATGTTAAACCATAAAAAAAACAGAGCATAGCAATTGAATTTGTAATGATTCTATATAGCTGAAATTTTGGTTGTTTAGTTACAAAAGTAGATTTTCCTTCTTTAAATAGAATTGGAGATAGAACAACTATAACAAGTGCACATCTGAGAAATGTTATTTCAAAAATATGGATTTCTTCTGACAAAAATTTTGCTGCACTATGCATAACTATGAAGCTGAAACCAGATATAATCATAAAGATTATTGATACAGTTGTATCAGAAATATTTTTCATTTTTTTGATAAAGCATCAAGAATTGGACAATTAGGTCTGTCATCACCATGACAATTTTTAGCTAGATAACTTAATTCATCTTTTAAATTTTGTAACTGCTTTAATTTTTCATCTATTTGAGAAATTTTTTCTAGGGTTAATTTTTTTACGTCTTTACTAGGCCTACTTTTATTTTCGTATAAAGATAATAATTCCCTACATTCATCAATACTAAAATTAAATTTTCTAGCCTTTCCTACAAATTTCAATTTTAAAACATCTTCATCGTTATATTCACGATATCCAGAAAAGATGTTTTGATAAGGTTTTACTAGACCAATGTTGTCATAATATCTAACAGCTTTTACTGTTAACTCTGATAATTTAGATGCTTTTCCGATATTCATAGTTAATTACAACTTTCCAGTAACTGTATAGTTATATATCTGAAATAATAAACTATAAAGTAATAAAATATTTTAAAATTAAATACTAATTAATTATTAATTAAAATAGATTTTATTGTATCAGAATAAAGACGATGTTCTATTTCTTGTAAACGATCTTTTAAGGTGTCTTCAGTATCATTATCATTAATTTTGATAACGTTTTGTTTTATTATAGAGCCACTATCCATACCTTCATCTACATAATGTATAGTTACACCTGTATATTGAGCACTATCGTCTAATGCTTGTTTGATAGCATTCAACCCCTTATACTTTGGCAGAAGTGATGGATGAACATTTACGATAAATTTTGAAGGCAAAGATTTTACAAAATTTTTACTTAACAATCTCATATATCCTGCAAGAACTAATAATTTAACATCATAGTCAATTATTAATTTTAATACTTCTTCTTCTAGCTGTGAGACGTTTTTCCAAGAGTATAAAGGTATATTTGCATTCTTTGCAATTTTCAAACCTAAAGCTTTAGGATTATTAGAAGCAACAAAACTTACTTTTATACCTTTATCAATTATAGCTTTCAAATTGGAACCATTACCACTTAATAAGACAGCTATATTAATACACATATAAACTCACAAATTTTTTAATAGATTAAAACTTACTTTCTAAACAAAAATATATATATAAAAAAACTTCTATAAATTTTTAATTAATAGCGAAATTCCAATAATAATTAAGATTGATAAAATAGTCTTTCTAAATATTTCGTTGGATAACCTCATTCTAATTTTAGTTCCAAAATACTGTCCTAACAATGCTGGAGGAGTTACTACTAAGCTTATTAACAAATCATAAAAATTACCTAAACCGTGATAAATAAGCGAAGAGTAGAGTGGTATTGAAGCTAAAAAATACATTGTTGCAGTAGTTCTTATAAAAATCTCTTTTTCCAGATTTAATGAAACTAAAAAGGTTATTATAGGTGGTGCATAGAACGTAGACAATCCACCAAGTATACCTGAAAAAAAACCGATAATTATAGATAATATTTTTTCATTTTTTTGTTTTATATTTTTAAGGTTTAACCCCAAAAAATTTATAAATGTAAATATGATAATAGTTAATGCAATGATAATTGAAATTGTTTGAAAATTAAGTTGAAGAATTAACTTTCCACCAATTAATATGCCCGTAAACAGCATTAAAAACATAGGAAAGAATCTATAATCACTAATTCCTTTTTTTATGCTCATTTGAATAAAGTTAGTTGCTATAACTGGTACACACAAAAGCATCATTGCTTTCGTAGGCGGCAATATAAAGGCAATTATTGGAACAGAAAACATAGACATTCCTATACCTACAGACCCTTTAACTATACCACCCACAAAAACAGATAAAAAAATTAATGTTATAGTATAAGTTTCCAAATAATCAAAATACATATACTTATATAATACCTTTAAAGTGAACTGATAAATGTTTAAACATTTTCAATATTTCAAGCGTAGTACATTAGAGTATCTACAAAATTTTGTAACCATACTTTTTTGTAAAGAAATGTACTAAAACAATGAAAAAAGCAGTTATTAATACACTAAAAATAATTGACCAGTAAAAACCAAATTTGTTTATGAGATAAGGAAAAACTAGAAACATTGGTAGTGTTGGTAGCACATATAAAAGGGTATATGATGCATGATTAGATATTTTTTCAACTGAATTATTCTCATAATGCAACCAAAATAAGATAATAAACGTTGTAATAGGCAAGGCAGATATTAATCCACCAATTCTGTCATTAAATTTAGCTATCTCAGTAACGATAACAATTATTAATGCTGTAATTATAATTTTAAAAAAAATAAACAAATCAAATTCTCTATTTTTTCGAATAAATAACTAAATCACTTAATATTAGTCATCAAAATATGAGCAAGTATAGTTTACTAGTTCTAATATTTCTACTTTGAAAGACGATTTTTTAGGAACATTAAAATTCATTCCCTTTTTTATCAATTTCCAATCATCATGATTTTGAAGCTTTAAAGTTAATTTTCCAGTGATAATTTCCATTAATTCTCTTGCATCTGTATTAAATTCATATTTCCCAGGCAACATTACTCCCAATGTTTTTCTAGAACCATCTTCCAAAAAAATATTACGACTAATTACATTTCCTTCAAAATAAATATTAGCTAATTTATCAACGTTTACGTTGGTATATTTATCCATATCAATATCTACATATGATTTTTAATATTTATTTAAAATCTAAGTTTAGCAAAAATATATTTCTAAGGTCTTACGCAACTATGTTTATATCTTGTGATTTGCAATTTAAATTTAATAACAAAGAACAGTATCGCTTTCGGTTGATAATGTTAAAAGTTTGTCTGGCATTGCAAACTCTGCATTATAACCATCTAATAAACTTTCATTATAACCTCTAGCTTTAGCAGACATACCAGATACATATAATTGGATCTTATTTTCTTTTAATTCATCTAAATGATTTTTTAAGTCACCTGTTCCCTGCCCTACAACTTCACCTACACTTTTAATATTTAGTAAATGTGTTCCATCTGCAGCCAAAAAAATGTTAACTTCGTCACCATTTTTGAACGCCGTAATTGCAATTAACATTCCAAGTGTTGCCTTGTTTTTTAATTCTGGGCCACTATGGATATGTATTAAAACTTTTGACATTTATAAATCCTCCTAAAAAAGTCTACATGCTATAACATATGATTTTAGATGTTAAATAAAATAAACATTTAAGCCTTAATTATTAGCTTTATAATCTAGCTATCCATTAACTATTCCCGTTTAAATATTTGTCTTCCAAGAAAATCTATCCTCATAGTCTTTAAAAAATTCTTTTAAAACGTTAATGTGCTTTTCAATATCAGCCTTCTTATCAAAAGCAAAGATACCGAGCCCCTCATCAGAAGATATGTGATATGCATCAACAGAAACCAAACATTTTAGATTTCTAGGGTCAAAATTTAATGCTACATATTGATAACCAAAATGCATTAATTTATAATTAGAACATCTAACATCTAAAAATATACAAAACATTTTAACTCTCCCTTAAAACTTATTCATAAAGGTCGATTATAATAAATGATGAGATTTATTTAGAAATAATAATAATTTATATAATTAACTTACTTGTATTTTAAACTTTAATAAATCGACTTGTTTTTAAAATTGAAATTAATATTTTTTTTCACTAAAATTTACCAATTTATTAAGTGTTTTTTTTAATCTTATTTCCAGCTCATTTGATGAAACAACTTCACATTTCCAAGAAAACTTTCTACTCCAGTCCCCATTAACATAATCTAATGATACATAGTCTAAATTTCTCCTGAATATCCATCCTATAGGTTTAGTTATTTTTTCTTTATGAAATTTCACAAGAGGCTGTTGAATAAATATTGTATTTTCAGATAGTTTATACGAATGATTAATAGAAATTATATTTAATTCATCAAAATTGATGCTGAGTACTTCAACTTTATTTTTACTTATAAAACTGTATCCCCTTTTATCTTTATCACAAATTAATGTCTTACCTTTAATAGTTGCAATTGCGTTATTAGAGATTATTACAAATAATATAAATGAAAATATTCTGATCATTACCTGCCAAAACGTCTGATTTTTGAAATAGTCGAAAAATGGAGAATTATTGCTACACAGAAAAAAAATAATATAATCAACCATTGTTTAAAAGAAACTTCTGCACTTGTTTTTGTGAACACAATTAATCCCATAAATGAGAGCATAAATAGAAATGTTTTTAAAAAGTGGACTGGATATACCTCTTTACTTCCATGTAATAAATGCATTAATCCATAAAATGCAAAAGTAGCAAATATTGCAAGCCTAATTGCAATCAGGTTTTCATAAGGTATTTCATTACTTTCAGCTAATGTAAATGGAAAAAGAATATATACATCAAAATAGAATGACACAACTGTCAATAGTGCCCAGACTGAAAGACAAAAAATAAAGATATCTCTAAGTATCCTAATATACATATTACTGTTCTTAATTTAATCGCTTCAAACTAAATTTACAATGAACTAGATAAAATTACATCAAATATTATTATGTTAATTAAATTATTTTCTTCCTACTAATCTAAATTAATATTTCATATCAATGTGAAATAATATACTCTTAATGAAGATTATATGCTTATCAAATAAACCAAACTCATTGCTAAATAAGCTACACTTGAGATTATGTAATATATACAAAATGTCAATAAGTACTGAACTGCGCCAGTTTATGTATCAATTAAAAGTTGCCGCTGAGTACAAGGATTCTGTAACGCTTCTTGTGTTAATAAAATTTAGTATAAATAAATCTATAGGTATTACCTAACCATGAAACACTTCAAATTAGGACATAGGTAGTATGGGTAAATATATACAATTAAAGTTTGCAGCAATTGGTTTTTCATATAGGTTTTAGCACATAATAAATTATTACAGTGCCTAAGTATAACAATAAACTCTTAACATGCTTCAATAACTTTTTAAATCGGATAGACCGGTAAAACTTAACCTTGAGATTTTAAACCATTCATAAGTTGTATTTCAAATTGTTTTATAAGTTTTTTATCTCCAGCATTGTTACAATCAAATTGTTTTTTATTGTAAGATTGTGTTGTTCCATTCCATATAACTTTTTGTTCCATCGCTACTGCTTTAGCATCATAAAAGTCGTAAAGGAGTCCAAAAATCATTTCACCCATTTCAGGTTGAGTATAAAACAACTGGCCAATTTGCTTTAATAAAGTGAGCTCTAAATTTTTAGTCTTAAAGCAAATTTCAGTTAAACCTGTTACTCCTCCCATTTGTTTATATTGGTCACTAGCAGCACCCTGTGCATAAACATTTTTGGAAAAGAGAAGAAAAATTAAAAAAAATGGAAATATTTTTAAATAAATTTTACAAGACATTTTGAGTAACTTGCTCCTTCTTAATATCTGTTAATGATAAATAATGTTAATAAACAATACAATTTTTTTGGACGGCAACTCTGTCTAAAGCTTCGTACTCACCTTTTAATCTTGCATATTCAGCCTCTTGCTCTTTGGTCCCTCCAAGAAAAAATAAGGCAGGCCAAAACAAAATGAGACCAGCTCCTGTTATCATTTTATCATTTTCATTATTTGTATCAATTTTACCAGTAAGTGCTTTAACTTTAGAAGAAACCCTAATCATCTCGCTTTTAATTTGTGGACATTCATAATCAGCATATTGTAATGGAGATACGTATGTACCGACAATATCTTTAGATGATTTAGCACAGGCACTTAAAAATGCAAAAATTATAAATACCGTTAAAGATTGTTTAAGAAAAAGATACATAAATTATCCGACTAAATTTTAAATAATAATTGTTTACTTTAATTTAAATTTAATGAAAGTAAACATTTAAATGGTATGCCGTTTGGTTTATCCTACATTGACCATTGCTAGTAAGAGTAATTGTATTCAAAGGTATAAATATACCTAACTATAATAACACTTAAATGTATCACTAAAAAGGTCACACTCCCCTGTTATGGAATATGGGGATATGACTGGATATGTATAGTTAGAGTGTAAAGCAGATGTGGTAGAATTTTATTTAACATTATTTATTTATAATTAAACTAATTCAGAAATTAATGTATATTTGGTGCGTATTGAAAATGGTTGAAATATTCATATTTAATATAAAGTATCGATCACCAGGTTATAATTAATTTTAATGTTGCGCAAATATTACTGTAATAAGACTAACTATGAGTAAATTTATAATATGAGTACTGGGATAATATTAGGATTAGGTTTAATAACTATTGCCATTTGTTTTTACATTTTGCTAAATATTCCTTATTGGATCCTATTTTGGAACAAAAGAAAAAATATGAATTTTGGATTAGAAAAAAAATATCATCAATGGGTATATACTTCAGATGATATTTTAAATAAGATACTTAAGCTTTGTGTTTGTACTATATATTGCTATGGCATATATGTTTTTATTTTAGAAATTTGGTATAAATTTTTTTAAAGTTTATAACTTATTAATATTCTTACAATTAAATATAAAAAATAACAGGATTATTTAATGCCAACATCAAAATTAATAAATTATACAACAAGAGAGTTCATGACAGATAATGAACTTGAATTATATGCCAAAAAACAAGATGAGATTTTTACTCCTAAAGTTATTGAAGAATTCAAAAAAGCAGGAATGTTAAGAAGAGTTCTTACAAGAATTTGGAATAAAGAGGGTGTTGCTAGGGTAGGAATATTATTTGAATACAGAGACGAAAAGGCATTTGTCGCATGTCAAACTCTATTAGATAAATATCATGCACCTCAAGTTAAAACCTTTGTAAACAAAGTGGTTGGTAGTAGAGGTATTGTTCTACACGAATTTACCTCAGAAGACTTTAACTAAACATTTAAACCATGAAATAAACTATACGGTAATTGACAAATATATAAGGATAGAATGTAGAGCGAATATAGAATGTTTGTGAATAATTATATATTTACAAGATTCCTTTCATGGCTGCTATTAATGGAATTCCATAAACAAGCATCATTATTAAAAGTGTATTAAAAGAAAAGCCTTTCATAAAAGAAGCTTTTGCAAGTTGAGAAACTTGGTAAATTAAATCTGGCCAAGTATACGAAACAATGAACACCTAAACCTTTATCTAGAGAAACATGAAAAGAATTCATTCATAATCTTCCTTTAAGGTTTTTAGTAGGTTGATTGTCTGCAAGATGGTCGTGAGCAATTCCCATAACTTTTGAATTCATTTATTTTGTATAAAGGGAAAAACAGAAATTTACTGTCATTTCATCTCCTTTAATCATTATTATATATTTTATATCAATCTAACAAATATTCTAGAGGACCCTCAAATGACCTAACTTTTAGAGTTGTTTTTAATTCATTAATTTCTGAATTGTTCATCATTTTAATTTTATCAGCTGATTTTTTATCTTCAAATTCAGCAATAACAAATGCTGATACTTCATTTACTTTAAAAACTTTTGCATTTGTTTGCCCTTGTTCTAAATTTTTAGGAAAATGAGTAACTTTTAAATAATCCAAAAAAATATTTAGTTGCAGTTTTGTTGGAGCAGTTATTTCAACAATTCTTATGTACATCACTTCATATTTACATTATACTTTTCAATTTGTCTAAACTTGCTTTAGGCCATAACTTATTTCTATCATACATACTTTCAAAAGATGGTATTTTATCATCTAAAGTTATCCACGGTACTTTACTTTTCGTGAAAATATGTGCTTGAGAAGGAAAATTTTCTGAGTCATTCAATGTTGATGTTCTAATGATAATTCTTCCAGGTGCCACATCATATTTACAATAAATATATGTTCCTCAATTTTTACAGAAGTATGGTTTATAACTCGCTCCACTTACTGTAGGAAGACTAGCAGCCTCAATATCACCATCTATTAAAAATGTATTTTCTAATGTCATTGTGTGAATTACAAAAGCAGACCCTGTTGATTTTTTACAATCTTTACAATGACATGCATTTGTAAAAAGTGGATGATCAATTATAGAATATTTAACAGCTCCACAACAACAACTTCATTTGTGATAAATATTTTTTTCCATCTCAACAATCCTCATAATTATGTAAAATAAAACTTTTTCATTTCATATTGTTATATCATATCATTATCTTGCAAGGTCATAAATTTGAAGTTGAGAAAAACAACCTGAGATAACTGTGGCATATATTTGGTAAGATGAATACTAAAGCTTAGTACACATAAAAACTTATAAAGAAATATTTTCAAAAAAATTAAAATCACTATTTGAAGTTTTTCTTCCATGTGTATTACCTCCAACAATTGACATTGTGGCACCCATCTCTTTAATTTGTGCTTTAACATCTGTGTATTCTTTTGCTTTTTTATATGATATTTCCCAATCTCTTTGTGATTTCCATACTGTTAAGTAATGAAGATGAGTATCTGAAACATCAATAAATAAAGAAAAGTTTAATCCTTCTTTAAATAATTTATCAGTATAATTTATACAAAAAAATTTAAATGAATCTCTTCCAACTTTATTTGGAAATTTAAAAACATGAATTCTTGTATACATATATCAACCTTGTAATTATATAATGAAAACCATAATAAACTTATGAAACGGTAAAATATAATTTAATCAAATTTGTATAAATTGGTAAAGTGTTATACTTAAAAAATATCCTATTCAAGCTTTAGGGATGAGTGTTTGGCTGAGATTTATAATTAGGAAAGAAATATAATGGATACCATAATACAAAAAGATAGAGAAGACATGGAAATCATAGCTAAATCAAATAACGATTATCCAGTTCTGATGATTAATCAAAATAGATATTTAAACGGTGAATTTCCAAACGGTAAACTTTATTCAAAATGGAGGACAATAAATAAAAAAATGATAAGTGAGGTTAATGGAAAGGTTATATGGACACTAAAAGTAGAGGCTCCACATTTAATAAATGGAAAACTAGAACCGTTAGATGAAATATTAGCTTATTGGTATCCATCTCATAAAGCTTTTTTATCAATGATTAATAGCCCACACAGAAAAGATAATTTTGAGTTAAGAAAAAAGTTAATACTCTTTGCTGTAATTCATAGATGTGATGGAAGAAAAGTTCCGCAAATTAACTAAACATCTCTGATAAAATATTAACTATATTAATTGCACATTTAGAGTCATACAGCAGGCTTAGTGTAATTACAGTTAAAACTGTACATCAGATGTGGTTATAGTGAGTTGTTTCTTCTGACATAAAGAACTAAACTCTCAAGTCCTGAAGGACAATATTTCTACTAGCTTCTATAACAGGGTCAGTAGCTTCTATTTCCTTCATGAGGTTTTTGGTAAAATTCTCTAACTCTATCTGACATTGTTTAAATGCATTTGGACTTTCGTATTCAAATAATATAGATGTTTTAAATGTTCCCTTTACATTCCATATTTGATTAAGACAAAACCTAGTACATCCTTTTTTTTTAAGTTTATCAAATAATGCTGTACCATTATCTTCCCACATTCTTATAAAAAGGAGCATTTGTGCCTCAGTTTTAAAAGTAAAAGTATTATAAGTCATCAAATTTGCTTTTGTTTCCAACAGAAACTCCTGATTTAAATTTTAACAAAATCTTAAAATTATAAAAAGTTTATATATATTTAAAATAAAGAGCAAATATGTTTAACAATTTGTGCATTAGTTTAAATATAAAAAAATAATATCTTATAAAATCAGTAAGTTAAGTAATTTATTGTTGCGCTTCGAGGGAGTTCCATTTCTATACTATGCAACATAACTGATTACATTCTAGCTATAGCTTGAGATATGCATACCTATGGCATTGTCAACACGTACGATATGTTTCACATTTAATTTTACATCTGTAAATATACAATAAGTATGAGCCACCCGGAGTGTGTACGTACGTATAAATATGCTCTTACACAGATTGGTCATATAAATTTTAACCGCCTGAATGGGTCATAGAGGATCTTACAGAGTCATTACTGTAATCAGTGACAAAATTAAATCAGATGTGCTTAAAGTGGCTGTATGAGTCAGGAATTGGAATGGCTAGATATGTATAGTTAGGGTGTGCAGCAGATGGGGTTATTTAATAATGATATTTTATTCAATGTATTTAAAAATTACGCTAAACCAAGTTTTTTTTTAAAAGCTTTGCTTTTTAAATGGTTTTGGATGAACATAAATTAAATGATAAAAGGAGAAAATAATGTCAGGGATAGTAAAGAAATCTTTTAATAATCCAGACGAGTTACGAAGTCCAGATAAAGCAAATGTCCATGTATGTGATTTAGGTGGTGTTGCAGCTGCCAAAATGGTACTTCAACCTGGTTGGAGTTGGTCAACTTGTATTAAACCTGTAGTAGGTGGTGAAAGTTGTCAAGCACGTCATGTTGGAACTGTACTATCCGGCTCCATGTCTGCGAAGCATAATGATGGTACCGTTGAAACTTTTGTTGCAGGTGATGTGTATGTAATTGAACCTGGTCATGATGGTTGGGTTGAAGGTGATACTGAGTGTGTAGCTTTAGAATTTAATGCGACGGCTGCTAAGACATATGCCGCGAAAAATTAACATTTACTTAGTCATTTGATACAATACCTACTACTTACATAGAACAACCAGTTTAATGTCTCATAAAAAGATATTTAGCAGGACTAATGTAATCAAAGTCAATTGTGCATCCGATGTGCTTACAGTGGCTGTATGAGTCTGTATGAGTCAGGGATTAGTTATTTAGGCTATTTATATATAGCGTGAACAGCTGAAGGAATGGTAAAAGAGTGGAACTATATTTTTTGATATAAATTAAATAATTTCCATCTAAATATGTTATTTACTTATCATGTACTTTTATAATTAATTTAAATTAACAGAGGAAAAATGATGGGTGAACTTAATACAAAATCACAAAAAATAATATTTACTATTCAATGTAGTATCAAGTCTGATGCTAACGAATTTAGAAAATGGGCAAATGAACGTGCTACAAAGTATGTATTTGATTTAAGGGAGGAAAAAACTATAAGTTATGAATGGTATTTGTCAGATGATAATTCAGAAGCAACATTAGTAGAGTCATTTATTGACAGTGACGGGGCAATGCAACGTTTAAACAACCATATGTCAAGCCCTATAGCCGAAGAAGTAATGAATCATGTTGACATTAAAGAATGGCTAGTTTTTGGCAACTCTAAACAAGATTTAATTGATGCACTAACTCCTTTTGGTGCCAAATTCAAAAAGCATCATTCTGGTTTCAATCATAGTTCAGAATAACATTGTTCAATCTATAAAGATTAAGATAACCATGAACTCATTTGACGAACTATGTAAAAAATTAACTCAAGATGTTGCAAATAATATTGTTCTAAAGCGTTCATGGAAAGATGATGAACAACTTCGCTTTGATTATGCAGTTAGATATCTTTTAATTGGTTTATAGAAGAAGCATCACACACATCCAGATAATCATTCATCAATGCAAAAGAATAAGAACTTTTACTCAGCATTAAAACAATATCGTGACCCAAATTTAACATACCGTATGGCTATTCATGCATTTGATGGTCTTCAAGAACTAGACATGATTTATGTTGTACAAGATGGTTACTATGACCGAATTAAAATAGAAGGTAGTTTAACAAGATATAAAGCTACTCATCGTCTTACTGAAATAATATACACCACGCTTTTTATATAAGTAGGAAACATTTAAATGGTCTACCATCTGGTCTACCCTCCAAGCACACATTACACGATATGCTTACATATCAACTACTTAGGGCGACTTGGTCACATGAAATGGTGCGCTCTGAGGGACTCGAACCCCCAGCCTTTTGATTCGAAGTCAAATGCTCTATCCAGTTGAGCTAAGAGCGCTCATATTAAACAATGATTATATACCAAATTTTAAATAAAAAAATAATTAATCTTTTTGAATAGGAGGCATAACTCCTTCTGGAATTGGACAAATATAAGGGTTTTTTGAAATATGATTATCAAATTCCTTTTTAGCTTCTTCGATTTTTGTTGGGTTTTTTATTAGAGAAGATGCTGTAGATGCCATAATTTTTGCTGCGTGCACCATTCCCTTATGGGCAGCAGCAGACTTGCCTTGAGCTACAGTTTGCCATGTATGAAATGGAGTGCCTACTGCACAAGTTGCTACACGAGCTTGGACTGTAGGAACTACCCAGCTAACATCACCAACATCGGTAGAACCAACACCTCCATTATTTGTACTGTCTAAAGGTGCAACAAAATTACAAAGTGGTAAATCTAATGGGGCCTTGATTCCTATTCTTTGAAAACTATCCAAAATCTCAGTTTCTGTAAAAGTTGAACGAATTTTATTAGCAAAATCTACATCATTTTTATCAAATTTAACAGGTCCTAACTTATCCCACTCAGTTTGCATTATCTTTTCTAAATTATTATTTCCTAATAAGTTTGATACTCCACTATAAACTTTTTTCTCTACTGTTGTTTCAGTCATTAAAGCAGCGCCATCTGCAATTTTATAAACTCTATCAACTAGGGAGCGGAGTTCCATTAAATTTGAAGCTCTAATTAAATGTCGGATAGTTGCTTGAGCATGAATAACGTTAGCTGCATTGCCTCCAGTATCCATATAAGCATAATGCACTCTAGCCGAGTCAGGCATATGTTCTCTCATATAATTCACCCCAACATTCATTAATTCAATTGCATCTAAAGCACTTCGTCCTAAATGAGGTGCGGTAGCTGCATGAGCTGCCTTACCAAAAAATGTAAAATCAATTCTTGAATTAGCAAGAGAAATTGGCTTGTTTACAGAGTTGAAAGTAGCTGGATGCCAACATATGGCAACATCAACATTATTAAATAATCCATCTCTAGCCATGTAAGTTTTAGCAGCCCCACCCTCTTCTGCAGGACATCCGTAATATCTTACTCTAGCCTTAATTTTATTTTTTAATAACCAATCCTTAATTGCTGTGGCGGCAAGAAGTGATGCGGCACCAAGCAAATTATGACCGCATCCGTGACCATTTTTAGTATTTTCTACTGGTTTGTGTTTAGCAATTCCAGCTTCTTGGCTCAAGCCAGGTAATGCGTCAAATTCACCTAATATTGCTATGATTGGGCCATCTTCACCATATTCACCCATAACTGCAGTTGGCATATTGCAAATACCTTCAGTAATTTTAAATCCTTCTTTTTTTAACATTTTAGTATGCTCTGATACTGAAATGAATTCTTTATATAAAATTTCAGGAGTATCAAAAATTCGATCTGAGAATTTTATAAATTCTTCTTTTTTATTTTCAACCAAATCCCATACTTGTTCTTCATTCTTCATTTTAAGCTCATGATTTCTTAAATTTTAATAAATTAACTAATCAAATTTTCAATAGAAAGGCTAGCCTTTAACAAATCTTTTGTATATTTTTCTTTAGGGAAGTTAAACACATCGTCAACTAAACCTTGTTCAATAATTTTTCCTGATTTCATAACAATAATCCTATCAGCTAAATCTTTAACTACTGGCAAATCATGTGCTATAAAAATATATGACAGCGAAAATTTATTTTTCAAATTTAATAATAATTTTATTATTTGAGCTTGGATTGAAACATCAAGGGCAGATACTGCTTCATCACAGATAATAATTTCTGGATTGAGCGCCAAAGCTCTTGCAATAGCAATTCTTTGCCTTTGTCCACCAGAAAATTGATGAGGAAATTTGATTGCATCTTCTGGTTGTAAGCCTACACTTATTAAAAGATCTGATACTTTACTTTGATATAACTTTTTATGTAAAAAATCTGAATGAATTACCCATGGCTCAGATATAATGTCAAATATATTCATCGTTGGATTTAAGGATGCATATGGATCTTGAAATACTACTTGCACTTTCCTTCTAAAATTAAATAAATCTTTTTTATTAAAATTTAAAATATTTTTTCCATGATAAAAAATTTCACCATTAGAGGGACTTGCCAATCTTAAAATTAAATTAGAAATAGTAGTTTTACCTGACCCAGACTCACCAACAATTCCTAGGACTTCATTAGGAAACAAATTAAAACTTACATTATCACAAGCAATGTTCTCATAAAATTTTGAAATATTTTTTATTTCTAGGATTGGATCAGAAAACTTTTTTGATTTCTTCTTTTTATGTTTTGTTATTTTTCCAGGAATAGAATCCATTAGCTGCTTTGTGTAATCATGATCAGGGTTAATGAACACATCCTTTGTTATCCCCTTTTCAACTATTTTTCCTTCATTAAGCACTATCACCTTGTCGGAGATTTCTGCAGCAACAGCTAAATCATGGGTAATTAAAATTAAACCCATATTTCTTTCATCCCGAAGCTCACCTAACAATTCTAAAATTTTAGCTTGAATTGTAACATCTAAAGCAGTAGTAGGTTCATCTGCTATAATTATGTCTGGTTCTAAAGCTAGGGCCATTGCAATCATGACTCTTTGCCTTTGCCCTCCAGAAAATTGGTGAGGAAAGTCTTTTGCCCTTCTTGATGGATTTGGGATTCTGACTCGTTCTAATAATTGAACTGCTTTTTTCCAACTATCTTTTTTTGATAGATTTTTGTGTACCTTAAAACATTCTGCTATTTGATAACCTACTGAAAAAACAGGATTAAGATGAGATAAAGTATCTTGGAAAATAATAGCCACTTTACTTCCCATTAACTTTCTTCTGTCAGAATCTGAAAGTTTTAATATATCAATGTCATCTAATAAAACCTCGCCACTTTTAATTCTTCCTGGAGGACAAGTCAGAATACCCATAATTACCGAAGCAGTAACGCTTTTACCTGATCCACTCTCTCCAATAATTGCTAAAGTTTCACCTTTTTTTAAATCAAAATTAACTTTTTTTACTGCGTCAAAAGAACCTTCAGTAGTATCAAATGAAACTGAAAGGTTATTTACTTTTAATAATGATTTATTTTTATTTCTCACTTTTGTCACCAATGTTTTCTAGACGCCACCTTTGTCTAGGATCTAAAACAATTCTTAACCATGAAGACAATAAATTTAAGGATAAGGCTACTAACATAATAATTAGCCCAGGGAAAAACGCTAACCACCACGCAATTTGTAGGTAGTTCCTTCCTTGAGCAACCATTAATCCCCAGGTAACTTCTGGTGGTTGTATACCAACACCAAGAAAGCTCAAAGCTGACTCGCCTAACATAACAAATGCAAAATCTAATGTTGCAATCGTAATAAGTGTTGGAATTGTCAACGGAGCAATATGTTTGAAAATTATCCTTAGGTTTGAAGCACCCATTGATATCGCGGCAGAAACGAACAACCTTTCTCTTATTTCAAGTACCTCAGCTCTAGCGGTTCTCATGTATATAGGCATTCTTGTAAAGGCTAGTACAATAACTAAATTCAATAAGCCAGGATCGAACATATATAAAACAATTACAGCTAATAAAAGTGAAGGAAAACTCATGATTATATCAGCCATTCTCATAATTAAACTTCCTGTTCTACCACCATAGTAACCTGAAATTAATCCTAAAATCCCACCCAAAGTCATTGACAAAATCACAGCACTACCCGCTATAAACATTGTATTTTGTGTAGCTAGTATAAGTCTTGCAATCATGCTTCTACCAAGTGCGTCAGCCCCAAAAAAATACATGAAATGATGATCAAAAGAAAACGGTTCTAAGTTTCTAAGTCTTAAATTCATTTTTGTATAAGATTCACTAATGAGTGAGGGTCCGAAAAATGCTAAAAAAACCATAAATATTAAAAAAATAATTGATATTAAGGCTAACTTGTCATTCATAAACATAGAAAATATTTTTTTAAATTTATTTACTAAATGATTTTTTTCCAAAATTAATTGCATTTTATTTATGCCTTATTCTTGGATCTAGAACTGCATACGCAATATCTATTATTATATTTATAGAAAGTATCACTATTGCTGTAATTAAAATTGAGGCCTGTACAACTGCAAAGTCTCTTTGCATAATTGAATCTATCATGAGCTTACCAATTCCTGGCCATCCGAATATTGTTTCTACAATTACAGCACCATTAGCGATGGCAGCTGCTTGGTCACCAGCAACTGTTATTACAGGCAACAAACCATTTCTAAGAGCATGTTTAAAAATAACTACTTTTTCTTTTACACCTTTTGCTCTAGCCGTTTTAACAAAATCTGAACTAAGAGCAGTAATCATTGATCCCCTTACGACTTGAACTAAAAGCCCTAATGGTCTAATTACTAAAATGCCAATAGGCATTATCCAATATGGTACCCCTCCAATTCCTGACGTGGGCAACCATCCTAGAGAAACTGAAAATATTAAAATAGCTGTTATCGCAACCCAAAAATCTGGCGCACTTGCGGCAGTTAAAGAAACTACTCTTGAGATTCTATCAAAAATTCCGTTTGGCCTATACGCTGCTAAAGAACCAATTATAATAGCACCTGCAAGAGCTATTGACATCGCAACTGCGGCTAAAGACAAAGTAACTGGAATAGCTTCTAAAACTATGTCTATCGCGGGTCTTTCTTTTCTTAGAGAATAACCTAAATTACCATCAGTTAAATCTCCTAAAAATTTTCCAAATTGAATATAAATAGGATCATTAAACCCGTGTTTTTCCGAAAACTCTTTTCTAACCTCTAATGGAGCGTCTATAGGTAAATATAAGTGTCCTGGATCACCAGTTAAACGAGCTAGAAAAAAAACCATCACAAAAAGTCCAGTGATAGCTAAAATGCTAGAAAAAATTCTTTTAGATAAATATTGTCTCATGAATTTATTGTATTTTAAAAAAAAAAGTTTCCAACCAGAAATTTATCTGATTGGAGACTAATTTTTTATAATATTAATTAAATTTTACCTGAGAAATTTGAATTTCACTATTAGTAGAAATAGTAGGCGTAAATTTAATTCTAGGGTTTACACGAGAAAATCCAACCATATGAAACATTTGAACATCAGGTATAATTTCTTCGTGCAATTTTTTTTGTACTTTGCGCCAAGTGTCTCTTCTCTTGGTTCCAGTCGCAGCTGTTGCTTCTGTAATCCAAGCATCTACTTGTTTATCACATGTTGTAGATTGAGCACCTTTACATGCATATTTATTAAACATGGAAAAAACGGCATCACCATTATTGTTGTCATGTTGACTTTGTTGCAAAGCTGGTCCTCTGTCTTCAGCATAAGGTCTGCTTAAAAAATTAAGCCATCCTGCTGTTTCCATCATTTTAATTTTAATATTGAAACCAACTTCAGTTAGCATCGCATGCATAGCTTCCATTGCTTCTGTGGAATTTGGATAGATACCCAATCTTCCAATCAAAACAATTTCTTTATCTACTGGCACACCGTCTGCTTTAGCAGCTTTGACTAATCTTTTTGCCTCAGCAGGATCATATGGCCATGGCTTAAGATTTGGGTTATGACCATTGATGCTTGGAACAACAATCTGGGTCATTTTGACAACGCCTTTAGGAAAAATTGTTCCCATTAATCCATCGAGATCAATAGCTAGATTCATAGCTTTTCTTACCCTAATGTCGTTTAAAGGAGCTCTTGTCAAATCAATCCTAAGTCTAGAAGTTTCTGAATTAAAATAACTGAAATCCATTTTTGGATCATTAGCATCTTGGACACCAATACTTGCGGCTATATCAGCCTCGCCAGTTTTAACCATAGCAGCTCTTACTGCAGACTCATTTCTCCAAACATATGTTGCATTCTCAACCTCTGGTTTGTCTCCCCAATATCCGTCAAATCTTTTTAATGTAACAGATTGACCTGGGGTCCATGTATTGAATAAATATGGCCCAGTTCCTTTTGGATCACGAACACCTTTTGCCTCTTGTGTGTTAGGACTCACAACAGTCATAGTACCCATCAAGGCTGGCATAATAGGTTGAGGTGATTCAGTTTTAACTGAGATAGTATGACTTCCTATTGCAGAAGCTTTTAATTTAATATTTCCAAAAAACTTCGTTCTAATTTCGCAATCATACTTTGGATTTAACGCTCGGTTAATTGATTTTACAACAGCCTGAGCATTTAGATCTTCACCATCATGAAACTTAATACCTTTTCTAATATTAAATTCCCAAGTTAGATTATCGGTTTGTTTCCATGATGTTGCAAGTCTGGGTGTTACAGAACCATCAGCTGGATTTATTTCAGTAAGTGTTTCAGTAACGTTTTGTTTTACAATTTTTCCAACAACAGATCTTGTGGCTTCACAAGGATCAACAATGTCAGGTTCCTCAGCTATGACAATAGTTATATCTTTGCCAGCAGAATAAGCTGGAGAAAACAAACTTCCAAATGCCATAATCGTAGCTGTGGAAATTGCAAATGATAAATTTTTTAATTTCATAATTTATTTTCCTCCTTAAGTTTATTTAACGAATTTAATTTATTTTTTTTCCTCCTTTCAAAATTATTTTAATTTAATTTAGAACTCTTTCCAACTTTTGAAGAGTTTTTAAATATTGTGGCTTTGGCTCATCTCCATAATTGTATGGCCAATTTGTATATGAAACTTCTCCTACATATATACTTCCCTTGCTATCTAGCGATATGCCATGGGGTGCTTGAAATTGACCTAATTCAAATCCAGCACCATTTTCACCCCCTAAACGTGATATTAAGTTACCATTATTATCTAGGATACTTAGCCTTGGTCCCAAGTTTTTATATTTTCTATTAACTAATAAGCCTGGCCCCAACTCTCCAACAATACAGATTGGACATTTACCTCTAGGCATAAAAAGACCACATGGGCGGTGAAGATTATTCCACTGTGTTTCGTATTTACCATCTGTATTAAAAACTTGTACTCTATGATTTTCTCTATCTGCTACATAAATCCAGCCATCATCATCAGCAACAATATTATGAACAAGATTAAATTGACCTGGTCCAGATCCAGCCTCACCAAATGTTTTTATTAATTTTCCGTCTGGAGAATATTTATGGACACAAGCATTTCCATATCCATCAGAGACAAAAATATTATTATCTGGACATAATGCAGTGTGGGTACACCTGTGAAATGGCAAATTGGACATAAATTCTGAGGGTTTTCCAGGGACGCCAATTTGAAAAATCAATTTTCCTTCAGGAGATATTTTTTTAACAGTATGATCTCCGTCGTCGGTACAATATATATAATCATCTGGACCAATATGAATTCCATGAGGCCTGGAAAAAAGATTTTCACCCCAAGATCTCAGGTAATTGCCATCTATGTCAAAAATAATCATTGGATGTTGGCCTCGGTTAAATACAAAAATTTCGTCTTTACTGCTTACCGCAACTCCAGCAACATCCATAAAAGACCAGTTTTCTGGAAGCTTAGCCCAGTCTTCAATAACTCTATATTTGAATTCTCCTTGACCGAGTAATACTGACAAATAATATCCCCCCTTTAAAATTATTAAGTTTAAAACTGAATTTGTCTATAAATATATATCAAGTATTGAAAAAAAATATTAGCCATAGAATAATAAACAAAGATTTAATTAAATTTGTATAATTATGAAATCAATATTAATTACTGGTGCTGCATCTGGAATTGGGGCTGCAACTGCAAAAAAATTAGCTTCAAAAGAAGTATCTCTTACTTTAACAACCAAGTCTAATTTAGAGGGCTTAAAATCTGTCACACAAATTGCAGAAAATAAAGGTGCAAAAGTAAGCTATGTTTGTGGTGATTTATCAGAAAAAAAATTTTTGAAAGAATTAGTGAATTTAGCAAGAATTAACACTGGCAATATTGACCAATTTATATCTAATGCAGGATATGCTGACAAAAAAGAATTTGGAGAATTTAATAATGACGATCTTAATAAATCAGTTCAAACTATGGCAATCTCCTTTTCAGAAATTATTAAATTATGTATTGAAGATTTTAAAAAATCAAGTTGTGGTAGGATTGTTGTTATCAGTTCATTTGTAAATAAAAGTATTGGATTAAACAATAAGATCTTTCCAATTACAGCCGCTGCAAAGGGTGCTTTAGAGGCACTTACAAAAACTCTATCTTTTCAATTAGCAAGAGACAACGTAACTGTAAATGCAATTTCACCGGGTTATACAAAAAAAGACGGTAATCATTCTGCTCTATCACAAGATGAATGGGATAACATAATAAATAAAATCCCTTTATCTAGACTTGCAAGACCTGAAGAAATTGCTAGTTTAGTAAATTTTTTACTGTCAAGTGAAGCATCTTATATAACTGGGCAAGTAATAAAAGTTGATGGTGGTTTGTCACTTTTATAAAATTATAACATAAATCTATCAGGTAAAAATGGATCAATATTAATAGAAGGTTTTTTATTTTCTATCATATCAGCTAAAACAACCCCAGAACCAGCTGAAGTAGATAATCCAATGTGATTATGTCCAAAATTGAACCACAAGTTTTTATGTTTAGGTGCTTTTCCTATCATAGGCATACTATCTGCAACAGTTGGCCTTGAACCTAGCCAAGGTACTTTTGTTAATTTATTTTTAAGGGGTAAAATTTTTTTTAATTTGTGGACTACTTCATTAATTTGTTGTTCATTTAAATCTGCTTCTCTAAAATTTAATTCAACACCTGATGTAACTCTAATTTCATTTTTGTTACAGCTGTAAACAAAGCCACCATCAACGTCATGAATTGCTGGACTTATATCAACTTCCTTTTTAGTACTAAAATGATGATGGTAACCCCTTTCCCATGCAAGTGGTATTTTATAACCTAAATTATTTAAAAAATCTTTAGACCAAGGACCTGTACAAATTACTACTTTATCAAAAATTTCTTTTTTTTTATTTAAAAAAATAGTCCAATGCCCATTAAGGAATTTTATATCCTTACAAATTTCTTTATAAAAACTGCCTCCAGATTTTAAAAAATGTTTAAAGTAATTTTTTGATAATTCTATTGGAGACTTAACTCTCAGTGAATTCTTAAAAAGAACGCCTTTGTAATACTCAATTTGCAAATCAGGAAATTGTTTCTTTATTTCTTCTGTATTTAAGATAGTATAATCTGCCTTGTTTTTATCTAAAATATCTAACTCATACGAATATTTTTCATAGCTTAATTGTGTTTTAAAAACCTTCAGCCATCCTGGTGCTTCAATATTATTATTAGATTTAGTCTTTTTAATAAGTATTTTATGTGTGTTTAAAGATAATAGCTGTAATTCTCTTAATACTTTTGCAGCAAGTTCCATATGTTTTTTTTTACTAAACATTAAAAAGTTTATTACCCAAGACAATCTCGAAAACACAAATAATTTAGAATATCTAAATGATGTATTTTTTTTAAAGATTAAACTAAACAAAGATCTAAGTAATTGAGGATTATTAATAATCATGATGGAAGAATCTGTTAAGACACCTGCGTTTCCATATGAAGTTTGTGAACCAGGCTCATTTGGATCAATAAGTGTAACTGAAAACCCTCGGTTAATTAACTCAACCGCCGTACAAATTCCAACTATACCTGATCCAATAATTACTATTTTTTTCATTTATTCAACAAATCTTGTTGGGTTAAAATATTTTGACAAATATAATAATTTATAATTAGGTCATTACTTTCTATTAGAGAATATTTGTTTTTAAAATTTTTTATAGCAGTTTCTAATGAAAGGTAATTCAAGCCTTCAATAATTACTGCTTGAGATACTATTTGATCATTTAATCCTCGTGATGATCTATATTTTTTCTCTTCAGTATTCATCTGCCCATAACTACTATCGCCTAGAATAATATGCATTCCAGTTACACCATTTAATTTAAGTATTTTAGGGACAAAGAATTTTAAATTTTCTACATTATGATTATTTGGAATATTTTCACCTAAAAATCTTATGGTTGAGAGATAACCACCTACTCCAATTGATTTACTGGATATAACACTGCAAATTGTTCTAGATGGGGATAAGTAATTTGTTAAGATTTCTTTTGTCCATTCTGTTGGGTTATTTAACCTTTCTAGATATTTTCTGGATGTAAAAACTTCTTTTCGCTCAGCCTCATACATCATAAAATATTTGTGATTTAATTTTGTGCCAGGTATTCCAACAGCTCTCAAACCTCTTAAAAATCCAGGTAAAGATATCCTCTCTGGCATATGTTCTTTAGAGTGCCACTCATTATATTCAATTTCTTTTTCTTCAACAATTCCACCCCAATTTACTAGAACGGCACTACCTAAAAAACCCATGAACTTTATTACCAATATGTTTAATTGTAATTATAGTAGATAATTAACTTTATTTAATATCAAAAATTATATGATTTAAATATATTTAAATTCAAAAAATTAACATGTTTACTCTGATTTAATTTTATTTAAGATAAATTAAATAATTATGAAAATGCTATTTATGTGGGGTAATTAAATGAGAATAATTGGAGTAATAATCATTATTGGGATGGTTTTTGGGGCTGTATCAACAATAGATTATAAAAAGTTTATCGATTTACCTTCATTGTTACTTGTTGTAGGAGGATCACTAGGTTATGTTTTGGCAAAAGGTAAATCCAACAATTTTATAAAAAACTTTGGAGATGGTTCAGTTTATTTGGGTTGGATTGGCTTAATGATTGGGATTGTAACTATAGGCAATTTTCACGCAAACACAGAAAATATGTGGCCAGCTTTTTCAGTTGCATTCTTACCTATATTATATGGTTATTTTATAAAATTAATCACAACAGGTCTTGAAAAAATCAACAGTGAATAATTAAATCAACTAGACTTTTTCATTATTTTAAATTTCTACAACTATTTTTAAAATTAAAAGAAAATCAAAAAGGTATATCTCCTTTAATAGTTACTCGCCTACCTTTTCTTTCATTAGGAAAATAATCCCATAATGCTTTATGTATCGTACACCTATTATCCCAGAAAGCCATATCATTTTTATTCCACCTATATCGGATCTGAAATTCTGTTTTCTCGATATGTCTAAACAAGAAGTCTAATATAAATTTGCTCTCTTGAGGCTCAAGACCTAAAATGCGTGTAGTAAAAAATTTATTAACAAATATAGCTTTTTTACCTGTTTCTGGGTGTGTCCTTATAACAGGATGAATTGCTGAAGGATATTCTGTTTTACTTTCACTATTACTTTCAGTTTTATACCTACCACTATAAAAATGCTCTGATTCATGGGAAGCTTTGAGATCACTTAAAAACTTTTGCATTGGATTACTTAGAGCTTCATAGGCCATATACATATTCGCAAACATAGTATCTCCACCACATTCAGGAAGAATATGAAGTTGAAGCATCGTTCCCAAAGGTGGTTCTATGTCACAAGAAACATCCGAATGGAAGTCCTCTGCTCCATTAGCTATCTTACTATTTTTATCAGTATTTATTTCAAAAATTTGAGGATAATTTTTCATTTTAGGGGCTGCAGGATGGATATGTAAATCTCCAAAGTATCTACCTAACTTTATATGATTTTCTGGTGAAATTTCAGATTGATTTTGAAAAAATAAAACTTGAAACTTGTGAAAAGCATCTCTTATGCCTTTAAGTTCTGCATCATTTATATCATTAGATAAATCTACATTAGTTATAACTGCTCCTAAATTTGGTGCAAAAGGGTAAATATTTAAACTATTTATTACATCTAATTTGTTCATATATAACCTCTCCATTTTTTATAATTTAAATTTTATTTTCAATTAATTTAACATTTTTAATGCTGTTAATTGTATAACCATAACCAAGAGCTTTTATTCTCTTAATTGTGGTTTCTAACAATGACTTTTCTCTATCAACACGCTTTAACCAATCTATAATCTTAATATCAAACTTCTTACTATAAACAATAAATAGGGTTATGGGCTCATGACTATTTTTGATATCAATTAGGAAAGCTTCGTTACTTTTAATCATGCCATTTACTATATCTGATTTCTTATTAGTATTTTGAATTCCTTTGCCCTCTAAATTAACATTAGAAAATTTTAATGCCCACAAAAAAACTGTATCTATTCCAACATTAGAGACCTCTAAGTTTAAATTACATACATGATCTATAGACTGACTACTTGGTATACATTTTAATTTATTAGATTCTAAATCATTATATGGAATAAAATTAATTCTCATTTGCTTATTGATTTCATTTGCCTGAAGGGTCTGTATGTAATCATAAAAATAAGCGACTACCCGTTCAGTTAAATTTCCATATCTATACGTTTTTAAAGTCGTAAGTAATAAACTATAATTTTTATTGTCATTTAAATTAAGTAAAGGCGAAGTTTTTTGCCAAACATTATTAAACATAAGAGCAAACAAAATTGTTACAAAGATAACAAAGAGTAAAATAAGTGTTTTTTTTGATTTTTGAAAAAAGGATAACCGCTTAGTTGGTGTTTTTGGTATATTTTTTAAATTTAAATAATCAAATATGTCATATAAACTCTTAATAAATAGTACTTTAATTAACTTAGTTTCTATAGCGTCTTTTAAGAATTCATTATTCGACAAAAGGCTATTAAAATCATCTTTATTCTGTATGCTTAATACGATTTTAATTTGAACTTTGTTTTTGATACAATTTTTTAAAAAATTCATTGAGTTATAAATTTTTTGATCAAGGTAATTAATTTTTTTAATCTCTAAATTTGAATTGATAGTGCCACTTGCCCAAATAATTTCTTCTGTTTTATTTGTTAAAAGCTGATTTTCATTTGAGAAATTTAAAATGTTATTTTTTAAAAAAATATGTGCTATGGCAATTGCCAATTGCCAACTTTTTCCATTATGAATTGGTTTTGTAATGTCTATCCTAAATGAAGCGTGCCCTACTAATTTTTCTATTATTCCAGTAGGGCTTTTTACAAAAGAATTGTAAAAAGGACTTATAGGCAAAGCTTCTAAATTATTATTTTCACATATAACTGAAGAAACTAAAGGGTCTTCTTCAACTATATCATTAATACCTACTACATTATTAGTAGTAGGTATAATAACTGTATATTTTTTCACCTTATAAAAATCTCTGCGTTAGGATTAGTAATAAGGTTAAAAAAGTTATCAGATTTTTTTATCAAAATTTGCGCCTGTTTGTCATTTAAAATGGGGAGCTTTATGCAATCACATTCATTGTCGCAGATAACATATAAATTTGAAAGTTGTAAATCAATGTCATTAATGATTTTTAAAATTAAATAATGTTCATCTTCATTTTTATTTGATTTAACTATCTCAATTTTAAATTCATTAGATGATCTAAAAAAGACCCTATCGTTAGATGCAGCATTTAATTTTGCTTGATAAATACAACCTTCATTTTTGAGTATTAAAAAATAAGCATCAGAAAAACCTTTGTTTTTCAAAAATTCATTAATTTGATTTTGGTATTTAAGTGGGTTTAAGTAAACATCCCAAACCATATTTATATTTAATTTTGATTTCAGTTCTGATTTAGAGTAATTTTTAGATAAATTTAAATAATTTAATGCCAAAAAAGTGTCTGAGATTTTGTCCTTATTATCCATCTTTAACTCCTTCTTTAGAATATAATAATTTAAAATGTTCAAAGAATATTACCTTATCCTCATTAAATTTATATTTAAGATCATTTACATTTA
>CACBVW010000014.1 GCA_902542765.1 uncultured SAR116 cluster alpha proteobacterium
TTTAGATAATTCCAAAGCAGTTTCTTTTGCATTACCTTTTTGAGACAAAACATTAATAGCCCCTATTTGATATAATCTAGAGGCATCTATTTTACCTCCTATCATTGCCATTTCAGCAAGCATTTGACGTGGCATAGTTTCAGATAAGAATTTAGTTGCATTGCCATCAGGTGTTAATCCAATTTTAACATAAGCTAAGGAAAAAAATGTATGTTCACTCATCACGACTAAATCACAAGCCATAGCTAATGAAACACCTGCACCAGCAGCTCCACCTTCAATAGCTGAAATAATTGGTTTTGAGCAGTCATATATCGCTTGAATTGTTCCATTTAATTGACTTAACGCATTATATCTCTCATTTTCTGTCATTGATCTTCTCGTTTTGAGACCATTTAGGTCACCACCTGCACAAAAGAAATCTCCTGCACCAGTGATGATAATTGAGTTTACATCCTTATTTTCTTCACCCATTTTGATCGTTGATTGTAATTCATCGTGAAAACCAATGATCATTGAATTTCGTTTTGAAGGATTATTAATAGTTACTAAAAAAGTATTACCAATTAATTTATTTTCTATAATAGCCATTTCATTCCTGCACTTTAATTTATTTAATGATTGAATTTAAAAACTTATAAAGTCATTCTTTAAGAAACTAACTAAAATTGCAAATTTATTATGAATTTTGAAAAATCACTCAAATTGATTATGAAATCTGCACTTGATGCAGCTAAACCAAGAGGTAAATTTAGAAATCTTCCTCAAAAGCCAAAAGGTAAACTGATTGTATTAGGTGCAGGTAAAGCAGGTGCAAGTATGGCACAAGAATTCGAAAACACTTATGATGGTCCTCTAGAGGGTTTAGTAGTAACAAGGTATGGTCATTATACTAATACTAAATTTATAAACATTGTTGAAGCCTCTCATCCCGAACCTGATAAAAATGGTTTATTAGCATCTAAAAAGATATTTGAATTAGCCACACAATCATCAAAAGACGATCATGTAGTTTTTCTAATTTCAGGTGGAGCATCATCTTTACTTACACTGCCTGCAAAAGGTATTAGTTTTGAAGAAAAACAAAGAATAAATAAAGAACTTTTACGTTGTGGTGCTCCAATAGATGAAATGAACATTGTAAGACGATCTTTATCTCAAATCAAAGGTGGTCGTCTTGCTCAAGCAATCTATCCAGCAAAACTTACAACTTATATGATATCTGATATCCCTGGAGATGACCCTGCATATATTGGTTCAGGCCCAACTATACAGGCTAGTGGCTTAAATAAAGATTCAATTAAATTATTAGAAAAATACGAGATTTCAATTAATAATCAGTTAAAAGATATTATTATAAAGAACACATTACCAAAATTAAATAAATCTCCTGAATATATGATTGCAACCCCAATGATGGCTCTAAAAAAAGCAGCTGAAGAAGCTAAAAAGCAGAATTTCATTCCTGTCATTATCTCAGATTCACTAGAGGGAGAGTCTAAAATTGAAGGTAAAAGGATGGCTGAGTTAGCAATGAAAATTAAAAAAGAAAAAAAATATCAAAATATTAACTTACAAAAACCAATATTACTTTTATCTGGTGGAGAAACTACAGTGACTGTTAAGGGTAATGGAAAAGGAGGTAGAAATACCGAATTTATGCTTTCAATGGCAATTCACCTAAAAAATACAAGTGGTATAAATTGTCTCGCAATTGATACAGATGGGATAGATGGTATTGAGAATAATGCCGGAGCATATATCTCAGAGGAAACTCTAAAAAAAGCGTATATGAAAAAAATAAATCCACTCAATTATTTAAATGCTAATAACTCCTATGAATTTTTTGAAAAAATAGACGATTTAATTTTTACTTCACCTACCTTAACGAATGTAAATGACTTTAGAGCTGTTTTAGTTCAACCTTAGATTTACTCATTATTTAGGAGCTGTTTCAGCAAAACCTAGAAGTTTTAATGAAACATTATTAAACCATTGACTTATTTTTGGTCTGTTTGATTTCCAATCTCTAACATTTCTAAATGAAATGTAGTCAAGTGCAGTGGCTAAGGCAATGTTTGCCGCATCAAATCCTTTTGGGTTTGACCAGTTAATGATATCAATTTCCAAAAAATCTAATGTTTTATCTATTTTACCTAATTGTAAATCTAACCATAATTTTGAAGGTGTCTCTCCTCCTGCATATCTTTTTGAATAAACAACAAGAAGTGATGCATCAGTTAACCCTTCAGCAAGAGCTGATCTACTTAATATAATATCTCTTTCTGAACCATTTTCAGGTATTAATCCACCTCCTAATTTATTTAAGTGGTCAACAATTACTCTACTATCAAATAAAAAATCTCCGTCAGGTTTTAGTAATACTGGGATTTTTCCAAGAGGGTTTTTATCTCTTAATATGGTATCATTTTCACTTCCTGCCTCAACGAGTTCTAATTCATCTTGAATTCCAGCTCTATAAGCTGATAATAAAACCTTACGTACATATGGAGAAGCTGGACTAAACGTTAATTTAAACATTATAACCTCCAAAATTGATTTACTTTATAATATGAGATGATATTTAACCAGACATTTTGATTTAATTTAATTTTAATTATAGTAGATATTTATGAAGTATATGATTGTTACACAAACTTTTCCCCCTCGAACTGGAGGCATGCAAAATGTTATGGATTCAATTTGTAAAAGATTATCAATCAATAATGAGATACATATTTTCCCAGATCATTTTCTATCAAAAAAATATAGCGCTTCAAATTTCAATATTAATATTCACAACAATTTTTCTCCAAAAATATTCAGACCATATGTCAAAAAAAAATTTTTAAAAATAATTTGTAAACATAATGATGTTATCATATGTGACAGCTGGAAATCTTTAAATGCTATACCTAAAAGCATCAATAAAGTATATGTCTTTGCTCATGGACAAGAATTTTTAGGAAAAGAAAAAAAGCTTGAAAAAATAAAAAAATCTTTAAACAGAGTTTCTTGTATAATTTGTAATTCTCATTACACAGCTAACTTGATTAATAAATTAAAAATTTCAAACACCAAAAAAGTAGTTGTTCCTCCTACTTATTCACTTAAAAAAATATCAAAAAATAAAATAAAATCTGCAGAGAAGTCAGAAGTAGTCTCTCTTTTAACAATTTGTAGACTGGAAAAAAGAAAAGGCATCCTTCCCGTATTAAGATGCTTATCATATTTAAATGCAAATAACTTATTGAAACCTTTTAAGTGGAATATTTGTGGTGAGGGGTTACAATTAGAAGAATTAAAGGAAAATATTAAAAAATTGAATTTATCGAACAACGTATTCTTGGTTGGAAAAATAAACGGTAATTTAAAACAAAAATTTTTAGAAAGTTCTGATGTTTTTGTAATGCCATCATATAAAGTGAAAAACTCTATTGAAGGTTTTGGTATTTCTTATGTAGAAGCAGCTGCTTACAAAATTCCGTCAATTGCAGGTTTAGATGGAGGAGTAACAGATGCTGTAATTGACTCAAAAACAGGTTGGTGTGTAGATCCTATGAATGAAGAAAATTTGGCTAATGTTTTAAAAGAAGCTATAAATAATAAAAATTTAAGACAAAAATACGGACTTCAAGCTGAAAAAAATTTTTTAAAAAGTTTTTTAGGAGACAAAGTTTTCAGGAAATTCATGGATGCCATTGGCATTTAAGTGCAAATTATAAGTCTTTTCTGCAAATTTTGTTTCTAAATTCCCGTAGTAATGAGGAAAAAGGTCACCATTTCTAGAAACTTCCCATTTAAGATTATCTTGTATTTTTTTAGTGCTAAAGGAGATAACTAACAAATTTTTCTTTCCTCGAAAATGTTTTGTTACCGTTTCATTCAATTGTTTTTTTGTAGATAAATGAATGAAACCATCTTTATTATCGATTTCTGATCCGCCATAAAATTTATTTAAAATTGCTTTATCCCATTCATCTTTAGAACAGACTTTATAAACTAAATTCATAATCTGTTTTCATTTTCTCTCATGAATTCTTTAATTAAGTTTATTAAAAGCTCTGGTTCATCTTCTTGAGAGTAATGACCAGCATTTGGTATTTCGACAACCTTAGAACCAGGAAAAAGAGCTTTAAAATCTCTTATGGCATAGTCTGGTTCAATTGCTTTATCTTTCATTCCATATGCCAAAATAGCTGGTTTCGAACATAAAGACTTAAGGTCACCTTGTTTAATGCCTTCTACAATATAAGGAACAATCCTATTTAATAGAGCATCTAATGGGAAATTAATAGCTCCTATACAACTTGCTCTATTAGGAAACTGAGATGAATAAGCATTTATCCATGTATCATTAATAATATTATTATTTGTAAAGTTAGGTATCTTCATAACAGAAAGAAGGGTAGATCCAAGTTCACCTAAAATACCGTCTAATGTTTTATCTTGATAATGTTTGTTTATCCACTGAAACCAAGGAGATAAATCTTTAGGTCTTTCTTCTTTGCTATAACCAAATAATGTATTAATTAAAACAAAACCTTTAACTTTATTAATATTTCTAATTGAATATGCAGCTGTTATCGGACCACCCCAATCTTGACCAACAAACGTGATATTGTTTAATTTTAAATAGTCAATTAATCTACTCAAGTTTTCTACATGAGTTTTTAAAGTATATTCTTTATCTTGCGGAGTTTCTGATTTACCAAATCCCATCATATCTGGAACAACAACCCTATATGATTTTGATAATTCAGGTATGAATTTTCTATATAAATAGCCCCAAGTAGGTTCGCCATGAAGAAGAATAATTGGATTAGCCTGTCTTGGCCCCTCATCTACGTAATGCATTAGAAAATCATTTCCATCAAAAAAATTAGGCAGAAATGGCCATGTTCCTTCGAATGTTTCTGATGCTTTTATCATTTATAAAACCTTCTGGAAATTGATCTACATTTCTGTACTTGTCGCTTCCTTCTCATACGTAAAAGTACAAACACCTACAAAGTTATTTTCCTTAAAAACCAGACTTCCTTTTAGATCCGCAATAATGTTCAGATAATTAGATTCAAAGCTTTTCAATGCATCTGGATTTTCAAATTTAATGGAAACATTTAGATCACCTGATTGACTGATGAAAATATTAAGACCTACAATATTATATTCACTTATTTTAGAACCAAACTTTTCAGAACAAAAGGAGGCAGCCAATTTTGCTTCGCTTATAGATGTAAATTTAAAATTTAAAATTTTTCCAAACATTTTTAACCTTTAATTTGATCTAACATATTCATAAGTTGTTCATTGTCAGATGAAAGATTTTTTATACGTTTTAATGTTCCTATGTTCAGGTTTAATTCTGATTTTAAATTCTTCCCTTGTGAAGTTAGTTCAAGAATATCATTCTTTTTATGAGCAATACCAAATTGCATTAACAACTCTTCATCTTCTCTTGAAATCTGTTCATTTATAATAAATTTTAAAATTTTAATTGCTTCTATTATTTGAAGGTTTTTAAAATTTCCAATTAATTTGTTTAATATATTAATTACAGATTCAGCAGTGCTTTTTCTTTGATTAACTTGTACTTCTAGTTGATAAGACAACTTCGAAGCCAAACCTTTTAATAATTTAATTTTGTTTTTTGTTAATCTTCTTACTCTATTATCACTTACACATAATGTTCCAAGAGTATAACCATCTGAAGTAGTAACGGGAAATGCTGCATAGAACTTTACTCCAAAATCGACAACCGCTGGATGGTTCTTAAAACGATAGTCAATAGTCATGTCATTGATAATTAAAGGTTCTGTTTGTTCAATTGCAAATTGACAAAGTGTTTGTTCTCTTGGCATTTCCATTGGCACTTCATCTGGAAAACCATCTCTTGCTAAAACAAACTGTTTTTCATTATCAATTACCCCAGTCCAACTTACCGGACAACCAGTTATTTCTTTTGCAAGAAAACAATAGATATCATATAACTCTTCTCTACTTTCATCTAACACACCAGTTCTTTGAACTGCTTTAACTCTAAGTTCATCATTGGAAGGTATATTGGCTGGTTTAAAATTCATTTAGCATACTTTATTTTTGATTAGGATTTTGAAACGGTAATTTATACTAACTTTACAATTTCCATTCATCAAGTATCACTTATTATTAAATTAAAGAAAATAGTATAATGATTGATAAAAGTACTAAATTTTAAAATTCAAATATAAACAAGTAACCATAACTGACAATTATTGCTGGAAAAGCTGAGTAGATTGTAGCTATGAAGGCAGCTTTGGGGTGCAATGCAATTGCAGGAAACAAAGCATCACCGTCATTTGAAATTGCATTACCTATTTGTGCAGATAACGGTATTATACCATTTAGGTATAGAGTGGTAACTAATATTTGTGGTCCACAACCGGGTAAAAAACCTATCAGAATAGCAATAAATGGAATTAATATATAATATGATTTAAAGATGATTTCTAAATTAAAACCTCCAAAATGAACAGTTAATTCATAAGCAAGGAAAGCTAGAATCACCCAACCTGTTATAAAGTTGGTATCTGAAACAGTTCTTCTAATTATCTTTTCATTAGGTCCTGAAGGGCTATACTTAAAACCACTTATAATTGGTAAAATCCACATAATAAAACACAGGGAACCTGCAAAAAAGCCAAAAAATGTTATTGGATTCTCAATAAAGTTATTTGAAAAATAGGCATCAAGATCAATTTGAAAAGCTGATAAAATTCCAAAAATCATGCCTGGTATCATTAAGATTAGCCAGATTAAATCTAAAGTTTTAGATGTTTTATACTTTGATGGTTTACAATTTAATCTAATCAAATCACAACCATTGATCTTCATGAAACTCTTCCCATGAATTGAATTAACTAGTAAACCGGACACATATCCTACAAAAAAACCAACTAATAAAATTAATAATCCAGTTACTGGTTCTCTTGCAATTAACAAAAAAGCCGCATCACCCATTGTAGCAGTCAAAGCTGCAACAACAGATCCAAACGATGCTTTGCCTCTTGAGTATTGAGTTAACACAATAATTGCTCCACCACAGCCGGGGAGAGCTCCTAAAAAGGAACTTATAAAAACTTCTAATTTTGGTCTATTTAAGAGAATATTTTTTACATCAATTTTTAGATACTTTTCTAATGTAAAAAAAAGCAACAATGTTCCAGCCACAAAACTAGTAACACCTATGTAAGCATCAGAAACTGATGATTTTATAATTTCCCATGTCTGATTATCCATGTTAAAAAACAGATAAACTACAACAAATAAAAAGAAATAACTAAATATTTGCTGATACCTGATAATAAATGGGTATATGGTAGCCTGTGATGAGTTATAATTCATGAATTCTCTATAAAATTTGTTTATGCACCTTATATTGCACACAGCATTGATGACGTCAATATACTAATAAAGTTAGACAAGGCTATTTTTAAAGTTTTTAAAATTTGTTTAGATTTAAAATATTTGATTTAAAATAAATTTTAATATGGTTATAAATATATAAATAAAAATGAGAAACTGCATGCAAATTGATAAAGATACACAAGCTTTAATTAATGAGCGTATAAAAAATAATGCACCTCCTCTTGAGAGCTTTACTCCGCAGGAGCTTAGAGCTTTAAGAGCAAAAATGGCAGAAACTCCTGAAGAGTTGAAGGTTGATATAACAGATGTAGAAGATTTCTCAGTTAATGGCACTCTTGGGACTATTCCACTTAGAAAATATTTTAACAAATCTTCTTATAACATTAATAATGATAAGTTACCTTTAATAATATATTTTCATGGAGGCGGCTTTGTCATGGGTGATCTTGAAAGTCATGATTTGGTATGCAGGCATCTATGCAAACAAACTAATGCAATAGTAATAGCAGTTGATTATAAACTTGCTCCTGAATACAAATTTCCATCCCAAATTACTGATACAAAAGATGCAATTACAGAAATAATAAAAAAATCAAGTAAACTAAAAATTGATGAAAATAAAATTATTTTGTGTGGAGATAGTGCTGGTGGTGCTTTGGCAACTATTGGTACAATTATGTCAAGAGATAAAATAATCCCTAGAGTACATGGCCAAATATTAGTTTATCCTTGGGTAGATATGACTATGTGCAGAAGATCAATGGATATAGAACTTGAGGGAATGATTCTTAATAAAAAAACTATAAAGTATTTTGCTGATCATTATTTAAATTCTTATGAAGAACAAGTAGATTGGAGAGCATCTCCAATTTTAACACCTAACTTAGAAAACATGCCAACAACTTATATTTTTGGAGCTGGCCTAGACCCTCTAGTTGATGAAGGTGATGCTTATAAAAGAAGACTTGTGTCTTTTGGAAATGAAGTTCATTATCGTCTGTTCCCAGGTCAAATGCACGCTTTTGTGAGTAATTCTGTACAACTGCCAACAGCTCTGATATGCATAAAAGAAATGAGTGAGGCGGCTATTGCAATATTTTCAAAGCTTAAATAATTAATAATTATTTGTATCAAGCCAAATTAAAAATTTTAATTGTAATTATTTAGGGGTATAAATATTGTCTGTATTTAAATCATGAACATTTCTTCTGCCACATAATGCCATTGTCATATCTGCTTCTGTTTTAATGATATTAAGAGCTTTTGTTACACCTTCTTTTCCAAGAGCTCCTAAACCATACAAAAATGCTCTACCAATATATGTTCCTTTTGCTCCTAAACACATTGCTTTAATAACATCCTGACCAGATCTTATACCTCCATCGAGATGAACTTCAACAAGTTTACCAACTTTATCTACTATTTCGGGTAAAATATTTATAGTAGAGGATGCCCCATCAAGTTGTCTTCCTCCGTGATTAGAAACAATTATAGCATCAGCTCCTGTTTTGGAAGCTAATAGAGCATCTTCAGAATCTAAAATGCCTTTTATTATTAATTTACCACCCCATCTATTTCTAATCCAATCTACTTCTTTCCAATCAAGTTTTTGATCAAACTGAGTGCTTATCCAAGAACCTAAAGATCTTACGTCTTTTATTCCTTTAACATGACCAACAATATTTCCAAAAAAATGATTTTTAGTTGTTAGCATTCTTAAACACCACATTGGCCTAGTTAATACTTGATATATATGCTTGGGAATTAATTTAGGTGGAGTTGATAGTCCATTTCTTAAATCTTTGTGTCTTTGGCCTAAAAGTTGTAAATCAAGTGTTAAAACTAAAGCACTACATTTAGCTTCTTTGGCCCTGTCAATGAGGCGTTCCATGAATTTTTTATCTTTCATGACATAAAGTTGAAACCAAAATGGTTTTTTTGTTTTTTCAGCTACTCCTTCAATAGAACAAACGCTCATAGTTGATAAAGTATAAGGAATACCAAATTCTTCTGCTGCTTGTGCAGCTAATATTTCTCCGTCTGCTCTTTGCATTCCTGTCAAACCTGTTGGAGCAATTGCTACTGGCATTGAAACGGGTTGATTAATCATCTTAGTTTCTAGAGTTCTATTTGACATATCAATTGCAACTCTTTGCCTAAGTTTAATTTTTTGAAAGTCAGAAACATTTTCATTGTATGTTGTTTCAGTCCATGAACCAGAATTTACATAATCAAAAAACATTTTAGGGACACGCTTTTTTGCTAACGTTTCTAAATCTTTAATCTCTAAAATTTCCATTAAATCTTCCCATCATTTCTAATATACATTATTAAATAAAATATTATAAAACTCAATGATGCAGTTTAAATAAGGATCATTTTAAATTGGAGGAAATATTGAAAATTTTTGAATTAAGAACTTATACATTACATGTTGGTAAATTATCAACAGCTATGAAAATTTATGAGGATTTAGGTTGGCCAGCTTTAAAGAAATATAAGGATAATATTATTCGATATTATATTGGTGATGTAGGTGCATTAAATCAAATAATTCATGTCTGGCAATTCCAAGACGATAATAGTAGAAGAGAATTGTGGAAAAATATATATAGTGATAAAGATTTTATAAAATTTGCCTCTGAATTTAGACCTCTTGTCTTAACACAAGAAAACAAACTAATGACAGCTGCTCCATGGACACCTTATGAAACTGCTTAGGAAAATATAATGCACAAAAACAAATATAATATTGCTGTAATACCCGGTGATGGTATTGGGACAGAGGTTATGCCTGAAGCTCTAAAAGTATTAAATATAGTTTCTAACAAATATGGAATAAGTCTACATTTTGATCATTTTGATTTTAGCTCTTATGAATATTATTCAAAACATGGTCAAATGATGCCAGATGATTGGAAGAAGCAAATTGGAGAACACGATGCTCTATTTTTTGGATCAGTAGGTTGGCCTGATAAAATTCCTGACCATATTTCATTATGGGGATCTTTATTAAAATTTAGAAGAGAGTTTGATCAATACATAAATTTAAGACCCGTTAAATTAATGCCTGGTGTTCCCTCTCCTCTGGCAAATCGGAAACCAGGCGATATAGATTTTTATATTATTAGAGAAAACACTGAGGGAGAATACTCATCTATAGGTGGTAAAATGTTTCCAGATACTGAAAGAGAAATCGTTATGCAGGAAACTATTATGTCACGAGTAGGCGTAGATAGAGTTCTAAAATTTGCTTTTGAATTAGCAAATAAAACAAAAAAAAAACATTTAACATCTGCCACAAAATCTAATGGTATTTCTATAACCATGCCCTATTGGGATGAGAGGGTAGAAGAAATGGCTAAGCAATACTCAGAAGTTAAATGGGATAAATATCATATAGATATACTTTGTGCACATTTTGTACTTAACCCTGACAAATTTAATGTTGTGGTAGCTTCAAATTTGTTTGGAGATATATTATCAGACTTAGGACCAGCTTGTACTGGCACAATAGGCATTGCTCCATCTGGTAATATTAACCCTGAGAAAAAATTTCCATCTTTATTTGAGCCTGTACATGGATCAGCGCCAGATATTGCTGGAAAAGGAATTGCCAACCCTGTTGGTCAAATTTGGGCAGGTGCAATGATGCTTGAATATCTTGGATTTAAAGAAGCATCAGAACATATTGTTAGAGCAATAGAAGAAGTCTTAGAAAAAGAAGAATATAGAACTGGGGACTTAGGAGGAAAAGCAAACACAATTAGTTGTGGTTCTGCGATAGCAGATGCAGTTTAAAATTCAAGACTTTAGTTTTTGCCTTAGTTTTTGCATGCCACCAATCCACCTAGAATAATTATTAGCTTTATTTTGAAAGTAACCTAAAACCTGCGTATGTGGTGAAATAAGAAAAGCTTCTTCTTTAATTGCTTTTATTACATCCAAAGCCACTTGAGTTGGTTTCATCATTCCATCAAGCGCTGATACCTCATTTTCTCTACCTTTTGTCATGGCTGTTTCTACAGCCTGAGGACATAAGATTGAAACTCCTATACCTTGCTTTCCATAGGTAATTGCAATCCATTCAGCAAATCCTATAGCAGCATGTTTAGTTGTTGAATATGTAACAGAATCGATGTGGCTCAGCAAACCTGCTGCGGACGATGTGTTTACAAAATATCCACTACCTCTTTTTAACATTTTAGGTATTAGTTTTTTTGCAGCAAAAACATGTGACATGACATGTAAATTCCAGTTTTTATTCCAATTTTCAATAGGTGTCTGTTCATTACCTAAACTAAGTATTCCGGCATTAGAACAAAATATATCAATAAGGCCAAATTCAAGATTAATTTCATCAATTATTCTATTTAATTGTTTTTCATTAGTTACATCGCAAGCTATTGGAATTAGCTTATTACTTTCCGACACGGAATTATCAAAATTTATGTCAAGAACTATAACAATTTTTGCATTTTCATGTATAAAACTCGTTGCTAAGGCTTTTCCAATACCGCCTGATCCACCAGTAACTACAATAACTTTGTTTTCTATTTCCAAATTTTCAACCTAGTACATTTATTTTTGTTTTTCTATTATATCAAGAAAATGTCCTAAAGCTCTAACTTCTTTAAAATTGAAAATGTCTGCGAGAAACTTATTATTTTCGTCACTAGGACAAAACTTAACACCCTCTTTTTTTGAATAAGAAACCCAGTGATTTTTTTCTAGTTTTTTTACATGTCGTCTAACTGTTTCTATACTTAATGACGTTAATGATGATATAAGACTGTAAGTCAAAACGCTACGAGTCTTGAACCCAGTTTTAGTTAGTTGAAACCATAATTCTACCGCTTCATCTCTTATTTTAGACTCAGCTTGTTCTGTCATTACTAAAATATGATGCCAAGCAATAACTTGAAAAACTAAATAAGCGTTTGCACTACCCCAAGTTTCAACTGCAAATTTTGATCTACTAATTTCAAACGAAAGAAAATGATGCCAAATTTCAACAAAATTTTGTTGCAATACATTTTCCATTTTATTTTCCAAAATTTATCTCCCAACCAGCTTTCATAACATTAAGACAGATATTGTAAAATATCTACACAGAAGTTATTATATTGTAAATGAAGTGAACTCAATATTGCTAGTTGGAAATTTACTGAGCTCACCAAACTTAACTAATTTAGAATTTGATTGTGAATCAAGAACATGTATTCACGTATCGTGAAAAATATCTGATTGACTATTTTAAAAAAACAATTTAATTTTTCTCGATTGTTTAGTTGGCCGCTCCGTAGTAAAAAAATGTTGTAGCATTTCATTTGCATATTGGAGTTAATGGGGTACTAATAATGGCGGAAATTGAAATAAATACAAAAATATTTAGAAAAGATAATTTAGACATAGTTTATTCTATAACTGGGAAAAAACATCTTAATGGTATACTTCATTACAAGTTAAAGTCTGATAATTCTGAGGAAATTTTTTTAAGTGAGTATGCTGTAAATGATAGATTTGTTACTGAACAAAAATATTGTGCAGAGTCAAACAACTCTGTTTCTAGATTATTTACTAAATTAATTAATAAAGGTTATAAAATAGGAAAATCAAATGAAAAATAAAATTTTAATTGCAACAGCTATTTCTTCTCTTCTATTACTTTCAGCATGTGAGACTGCATCACAGAAAGTAGTTACTGGTGGTACATCTGCAACTTCAGGTAGTGCTTCAGCTTCAAGCTCTGTTGATAAAAAGAAAAGTTTATTTGCTGCTGCTAAGCAAACAAAAGCTGAAAAATTAATTGCTGTAGGTGATAGGGTTTTATTTGATTACGACTCTGCTAAACTAGATTCTAGTGCAAAAATACTACTTGATGCACAATCACGATTTTTAAGAGCTAATACAGACCTTAACTTTATAATTGAAGGTCATTGCGATGAACGTGGTACTAGAGAATACAACTTAGCTTTGGGTGAACAAAGAGCTACTGCAGTGAGAGATTATCTGGTAATACAAGGTATTGATCCTAGTAGAATTAAGGTTATTTCTTATGGAAAAGAGAAACCTGCTGTAGTAGGATCGAATTCCATGGCTTGGTCTAAGAATAGACGTGCAGTTACTATTATAGATTAAGTCATTTAAAATTAATTGCCTTATTTAATGGTGAAAGATTAATTTCATCTACATTGGTATTTCTACTTAATGCTAGAATATAAGCCACTGTAGATGATAAATCTTTAATGCTTATAGCATTATCTTCACTATTTCCTGGCTCAAAATTTAAATTCTCAAAAAAATCAGTTCTAACCATCCCAGGGTTTATTATACTTACCCTTATGTTTTTTTTCGAGACATCCTTACTTAAAGACTCAGTAAAACCTCTTAATCCAAATTTTGCAGTACAATAAAGACTTCCATTTTTTGCGCCCAATAACCCTGCCTCAGATCCAATAAAAATTATGTCTCCCATTTTATTTCTTTTAAAATGAGGTAATAAAAGTTTTGTTATGATCAAATGTGAAGTTAAATTTGTTGCTAAGAAATTATTGATTTGTAATGTAGAAAAATTTTCGAGAGGACCAAAATTACCATATCCTGCATTACTAATGAGACAATTAATTTTAGGATGGTTTTTTAAAATTTGTTTAATAAGTGTTTCTAATTTCTCATGAACACTTACATCACAATTATATGTTGTATAATTCTTGTTTTCTATATTAGATTTATCATGATTTCTAGCTATCCCAATTACCTTTGCTCCTAAATCAAGAAGTTTTGAGGTTATTTCATAACCTATTCCACTTGAACTGCCAGTAATCAGAACACATTTGTCTTTCATAAATAATTACCAATCAATTTAGATAGAACATTTAAATATTCGATCTTCATTTATATACATTAATGATAAGCTTTTACAATATGAAGTCATTTCTTCCTCTATCTCAATGTCATATGAAATCATTTTATTATTAAGAGATAATGGACTAGTAAATAATGGTTCATTTGGATAAAGTTTAAAAATATCTTTAAACATTCTCTTTGGAAATCTTAATGTGCCAAAACTAACAGAATGTAAACAATCAGGAGAAATATTTTTATATATATTTTCTAATAGTTCTTTATACAATTCTTTCCAGTTTTCACCATGTATCAATGGATCAAATCTTAAACCTATCTTCCAACCTTTTGAAGCTAATTCAGAAATGACACTAATACGTTTTGAAATTGAGGGAGCTTTGTTATCCAAGGAATTTGACATCAACTCTGGCATAAGACTATAAGCTAAAATAACATTTTTTATAGGGTTCAGCGACAAAAATGGTTGTTTTTGAATACTTTTAGTTCTAAATTCGATTTCAGTTTGAGTGTATGTTCTAAAAATTGATAAAATATGTTTTGCAAATCCTGTAACATTCTCGAGTGCAAGAGAATCACAATCATAGCCAGAAAAGAAAGTTAATTTTGAGTTTATATTTTTTTTTATAGTATTTTTAATTGCAATATCAAAATCTTCAAAATTAACAAAGATCACATAATTAGCTGAAGAATACATTCCTTGCAAAAAGCAATATCTACAATCATAAATACAATTATACATATGCGAGAAGTAAAAATTTTTTGATGAGCCTATCCCAAATCCTTCAGGTGCTGGTAATACAAAACTATCTTTTTTATGAGCAAGGATTATAGAGGGATTAGCCTTTTGAATTCTAAAATTTTGATTTCTTTTATTAAATATTTCTCCATACTTATTTATCAATATAATCCTAGATTTTTTAAATTTGTTTAAAATAAATTTTGTTCTTGGATGATTTTTAATTACCTCTTCAACATATATTGTTTCAATCAAAATTTACTCCAATTTACTAAATTATTTTTTATCTTTGAACTTAAAACATGAATTACAGAATTAGATGTTTCACAATTTTTAATTATTTTTTCTATATCTTTTCTATTACAAAAGATTTCAATACGCCTGAGTAAAGTCTCGAGTTTAAAAGATTGTGTTGTAGAGAAATGCCATTTTGATTTAATTTCATTAAATAATTTAGGCTTATCAATTATTTGAAACTCTTCCTGAGAGAGCCTTTCATAATAGGAAACCACATCAATTATATTAAAAAGATTTACTTTTATTAAATTACTTATTTTTGACTTAGTTATTTCTTTAATATCATTTTTTGGTCCATCAGATATTACCTTCATTAAACAAATAAATTCTTTTGAAGTTAATTTGCTTGCAATATCAAAAAAAGCACTTCCTTCCATGTCAATTAATTCATAAGTTGAATAATCTGATATTGGAATATCAGACGTAAACAAATGCATCTTTGGCAAAGTTGTCTTAGGCAGTGTTGATGGATATGTGCTTTTTTTTTTATTATAATTTGAAATTTTATCCACTAAATATAAGTCTCCATAATTACCCTTACCGGCTCCAGCAATTCCTATATTTATCCATGATGTATATTTTGATGCATTACTATATGCATAAAGATAAGCAGTTGAAGCAGCTGCATTATTTCGACCAATTCCAGATATAATTAACCAATGTGTCTCTTGCGCATTCTTATAAATTGGATAAATAGTTTTTTCATTAACTAATTTTAGTTTGTAATGATCTAAAATTACTTGAGCTTCTTCTTTTAAAGCTATGACCCATCTAATAGAATTATTTTTTATTTTAAAATTATTCATTTTTAAAATTATCTAATTCTAATAACCAGTAATTCAATTTATCTTTATATTTTCTATAAATTTCATCATTATCTCTTTTTTTTGCTCCATTTGTTATAATAGATAATTTTTTAATAAGTATATTAAAAACACTTTTTTTTTGTTCTGCAGTAAAACATTTATTTTTTAAATTTTTTTCTAAAGATTTAATTCTAAATCTATCCATTCCCCAATATTTTTTTGAAAGTTGATCATCATGTCCTCCATATTTTATTACCAATGGAATATCCAAAAAACCAACCTCTTCTTTTGATGTTATTCTTATCCACATATCATAATCTTCACAAACCTCTAAACTTTCGTCAAAAAAACCATAATCATCAAAAACTTCTTTTTTAATAATAGCACTACTTGGAGAAATACAACATAGTTGAAGAGATTTTTCAAAAATATCTCCTCCTGATTTTTGATGTTTTTTTAGTTGATTTTGAAATTTATTATTTTTATACCAAATCTCATTCGTATGAATAAGCCTGTATTTTTTATTGTTATTGTTTATGAAAAAAAGTTGTTTTTCTAATTTTTGTGGCTCCCAAGCATCATCAGAATCTAAAAAAGCAATCCATGTTGAGTGACAATTTTTTATTCCTACGTTTCTAGCAATACTTACACCTTTTCTCTTTTCACAAATATATGTTATTTCAGGAAATAATGAAAATATCATCTCATGTGTATTATCTGTTGATCCATTATCAACTACAATAATTTCTCTAACATTAATAGTTTGATCTAAAACAGAATTTATAGCCCTTTTTAACACTTCGCATCTGTTATATGTGGGTATTACAATAGATATGTCCATAGTATTTTGGATTTTTGACATAAATAAGATTTTTTTTAGGGCCTTTTATCAAAACATTTTAAGTTATCGTCTATATGATGAAATTTTTGTTTATCAATAGTAAAAATTGCTATTTTAGGATCAAAAATTGATGGGTTATCAAACGTACCAACTTTTAAAATAATTGAATCTGGTCTTATAGGACTTTTTGTTCCGATTGCTGTTCCACATTTATCACAAAAAAGTCTAGTAACAGCATTTTCTAAATCACTTCTTTTAAACTCTTTAGGTTTTCCGCTAACAAATTTAAATCCTTCAATTGGCATTATCATAATAACGTTAGGATTGCCACCAGTTATATATTGGCATTCTCTGCAGTGACATTGAATAGATGCTTGAACTTCCCCTTTAGATTCATATCGTATCTCACTACAGTAGCATCCTCCTTTAATATTCATAGTAACTAACCTCCAACTTATTATCTTCTCAAATCTATAACTTTTTAACTTCTAAGACTTCGATTGATTCTTTATCATACTTTATTTTTGTATCCTTATAATCATGAGGTAATTTTGTTAGGTTTTCAATTGGTAATGTATCAACCCAAATTAAAAAGTTAATTTCAACATTTGCAGCATTATTAAAAGGCAATTTATTTTCAATTTCGAATTCATCGTTAAAAACCATATTATCTTCTTTAATTTCTCTAAATGACCCTTTGTTTGGATCATTACCGTAAAATGTAACCTCAAATCTTACATTCCAATCATTTCTATTTGTTTTACGCACCTTAAAATAATTATTAGGTTTCAACTTTTAATTTTTGTTTTTTTTCAGTAGACCTTGCAAGAGCTGGTGCTGGTATTTCTTCTGTGATTTCAGCTTTATAACAAGTTAAAAGGTTCATTACTTCTTCTGCTTTTTCCCTTCTACTCCATGTATGCACCACATGATCTTCTAAGTCTTTATAAAGAAACCAATCTTTTTCACTTTTAGATAACCATACTTTTATTGCATAAACTGACATAATAAACTCCAGAGTTTATAATTAATTATATTAAAATTATACGTCATCAATTACATTTTATGTAGTGTTATGTGGAATATTTATGATAATTATATCGTTCAACCCTTGTGTAATATAATTTCTCAATACATTTTTAAAAGTTTCGTAATACCAAGGAAATTTAATGTATAAAATATTAAAATAATTATAGGTTCAGTAGTAAATTTAGATATTATTGCAGTTATACTGAAATTATCAGGAATTGATTTATTTTAATTACTAAACTAAAATTTTAGATAACAAAAAATTGTGTATAATATTGGTATCATGGTAGCGAAGGAGGGACTAGAACCCCCGAAGCCCGGATTATGATTGCGGTGCTCTTACTAGCTAACTATCTGATTAATATCAATTATTTCTTTATCAATTTTCTTTCGTCACCTCGCAGTCACAACGGACGATTAAAAATAACCAGTTTTTGCAAAAGAAATAACTTGTGGCAAGCACAAGTAAGAAGCAAATAAATAGGCTCTATATCTAAATCATTACATATAGATTTAGAAACTCAAAAATTGGCGAAAGAACAAGAAACCTTATTGCAATCTGGTCAATGGTCTGTGATTAATCATTCACTCTTCTAGATCTTTTGATAATAATAAATATAAAAGGATATTATAAAATTAAATTGTTAGTTTCATCCAGTTATTTTAATATATTCTATGTTGTAATAAGCCTTTGCAATTTTCAAATCATGAAGAGTATCAATATCAATTTTACAATAATGTTCTCGTATATCTAAAAAGACTTTTTTACCTAATATATATTTATTTTTGAGCATAGTACTTTTTGGTGCCATATAATTTCCATTGGTAACTTGGAACCACCTAGGGAGATTCTGACTTATTGTGTGTCTATGATCTGCTAAATAATTAAGAGGCTTTTTGGTATCCCAAATATAGTCCTTAATAGGCACAACACTAACTAAACTGTCATTATTTCCGTTTATTACCATTTTTTTATAATTGTTGAATGAAAAACGAAACTGATCACTATCAAAAAATGGAACTACAAATGGAGTCCAAGCAATGTGCTCACTTTTAATTTGAGAAATTACATGCATAATTAATTCTGAAAAAGATGCTTTGTGCCCTTCTGAAAAGTAAGGATCACGCCAATGGACATTTGCACCATTTGCTATAGCATGCTCTGCTATTTTTTCTGATTCAGTGTTAACAATAACTTTTTCATGAGGAAGAATTTTTCTTAATTGCTTTATCTTGCGGCTTAGTAAAGTCTCTTTGCCGTCAATAGTTTGAAAAACTTTTTCTATGATTCTACTAGATCCCAAACGAGCAGGTATCACAGCACTCAAATCATATTTAATCATACTAAGAATTCCTTTAATATTGTACTTTGAAAATTGTTATAATATTGTCGGATAATTTTGTATTATTGTAAATAGTCTTGTATTTTCCATACAGGGAAATACTGATAAATTAATTTATTAACTATATTTAATACAATTTCCTTAGGAGATTTATTTTTCATCATTTCCTCCGTATTAAAAAATCATTCATTTACTTCTTGAAGATTAAATAATGGGTCTCTTCCAGATGAAGTTAAGGGTTTGGGGAAATTTCTATTTTTGATCCAGTTGCGAATTGTATCTTTACTTATTTCAACTTGTTTACAGATATTTTGTCTTGTAATTACTCGTAGATCAAAACTTCTCATTATGCACTCCTTCTAAAAAAACTAGAGATTGTGCATTTGACCTTTAAATCAGCGCTAATAAATCTGATTACTATTGTTAAAGTATATCGCAGTATAGTTAAAAAGTGAATCATAAAAATTAAATTTATAAAATTTGGTAAAAATTACTTAGTCACATCTAAGTCACAATTACTTTGACAAAATTCCTTAAAGTTGAGATTCTAAGATAGTATTAATTGAGGGGTGACAAAGAAAACATTGATATATTGGTAGCGGAGGAGGGACTTGAACCCCCGACACCCGGATTATGATTCCGGTGCTCTAACCAGCTGAGCTACTCCGCCATTCTAATAATTTGTTACTAAATATAATTTATTTTATAGTCAAGCAATACATTCGTAAGTACAGTTTATAATGAAATAACTAGATCCCTTAAATTATCTTTGAGCATTAACTTAAAAATTGGAGGATCCTTTTCTGTTGTTATTGAAACTGAAACATATTCAATTTGACCAAAAGTTTTTAAAAAATTATTAAAATTTTCTTGTGATTTTAAAAGACCAATTTCAAGGCGAATTAGTTCAAGTTGATTTTTTTTCATTTGATATACTGGCTTATCACTTTTCCAGGAAATTAAACTAGGTATCATCCCTGTTTCTATAATTTCACTATCTAATATATTATTGTTAAAAGTTGGCATTGCAAATTGCCATTTATAAATATCACGCGATGATTCAAAAAAAGGATCGTAATATTTAGTTATATTCATATCGTCATTTTCAATTACATAACCAATAACTTGTGGTGATTTTTTTAATTTGGATTGTAATTTTGAGTTATCTAAATTAAACCATTTTCTATTATTTAACTTGCTTGTTTTAGGATCAATCGCAATTACCTCTAGATAAACTTTTTCACTAATTCTTATCACTCTATTATGCGTTCCCATATCTTTATGATAACCAATATCACTTAGCTTAGTTTGAACTATGTTTTCAACAAATTCAGTTCCCTCTTCTAATGTGCGAGATCCAAATACAATATGATCTAATTTATGCATTTTAAAGACTTGTTTCTGCTAACTTATTAGGAGCTTGTGTTATCCAGCCACCGCCCAATATATGCGAAATTTCATTAATATTATAAAAAACAGCAGCCTGACCAGGTGAAACACCAAATTGAGGTTGATCAAATAATAGATAGGCAAGAGTATTGTCAAAATTAACTTTAATTGTTCCAATTACTGGTTGTGATGAATTTCTTAACTTTACTAGAACTTTAAATTCTGAAACTTGTTGTAAATCAATAAGCCAGTTGCATTCACTTATTTCAATTTTATTACACGATAAGAATTCTTTAGGGCCAACAATCACATTATTTTTTTCTGTGTCAAGACCAATTACATATAAAATACTGTTGTTATCATCTACTCCTTTTCTACCTCCAATACCAATCCCTTTTCTTTGACCAATAGTGAAGTCAATTATACCATTATGTCTACCTAAAATATTTCCATTTACATCAATTATATTACCTACCTCAACACTTCCTGGTCTTAATTTTCTAACAACCTCTGCATATTTACCTTCAGGAACAAAGCATATATCTTGGCTATCAGGTTTGTTTGCTACATTAAGATTATGACGTTTAGCAACAGATCTGGTTTCATTTTTTGTTAATGATCCGAGAGGAAATCTTACAAAATCAAGCTGTTTTCTAGTTGTAGCAAACAAAAAATAGGATTGATCTTTTGAAAGGTCTACTCCAGTATATAAGCTAGGTTGACCTTGTTTTGTTTTTCTTCTGATATAATGTCCAGTGGCCATCGCGCTTGCACCAAGGTTTTTTGCTCTATCAAACATATCTGTAAATTTAACTGTTTGATTACATCTTACACAAGGAATTGGAGTTTCACCTTTTAGGTAAGAATCTGCAAAATCATTCATAACTTGATCTTGGAAAATACTTTCATAGTTCAAAACATAATGAGGAATTCCAAGCTTACTGCAAACTAATCTAGCATCATTGATATCTGAACCTGCACAACACGCCCCTTTTTTTTGAAGAGCTTTGCCATAATCATATAATTGCATGGTCAAACCAATAACGTTATAACCAGCTTCAACAAGCAAAGCAGCTGTTACAGAAGAATCTACACCACCTGACATAGCTACAACTACCCGATGATTGGATGGATCACCCACTAAATCCATTTCTTTTATAACTTGGTTAATATTTATCATTAACCTTACTCTTCAGGAATTGAAACTCTTAAACCATCAAGCTTGTCAGTCACTTCAATTTGGCAACCTAATCGAGAAGTGGGTTTTAATCCATCAGCTAAATCTAGCATATCTTCTTCATCAGGATTAGGTCCCCCAACAACTTGGAACCATTCTTTATCTATAATGACATGACATGTACAACAGGAGATTGATCCTCCACAAGTCCCTTCAATTCCTAAATCATTATCTCTAGCTACTTCCATTAATGATAATCCATTTTCTGCTTCTACAGTTTTTTCATTACCATCTGAACTAACAAATACAAGTTTTGTCACATTAGACTCCATATTATTACTTTGATTGCAAATTTGACCAACAAAGAGCCAACCTATCTAATTCTTCTCTAGTTATCAAGTTTTCTGAATTTAAAATAGCATCATTTGGAGGAAAAGAAAATCGAACAGAGTTTGAAGCAAGATTATCATATCCCATTGCACTAACAACATGACTTTTAGAAACTTTACCAGAGCTACACGCCGAGCCAGAGCTAACCGAAAAAGATTCTAAATCTAATTTCATCAATGCTAAATCGCCAGGTATTTTAGGAAGAGCCATTAAAATAGTATTTGAAACTCTATTTGATTTTTCGCCAAAAAAAATTGTTTCAGGACTTAAGACTTTTATTTTTTCTTGAAAATAGTCTCTTAGAGATTTTACTTTTAAACAATTATTTTCAATTGCATTAATAATGCATTTAGCAGCTTCGCCAAACCCTCTTATACCAAGAATATTTTCTGTTCCTGCTCTCATCCCTTTTTCTTGCCCACCACCTATAATTTGTGGCATCAAATCTATTTTGTTGTTATAAATTAAAGCTCCTATCCCACTTGGAGCTCCAATTTTGTGACCTGAGAGTGTTAAAAAGTCCAATTCTATTTCTTCAAGATTTATTTTAATTTTACCAAGAGCTTGTGCAGCATCACAGTGGACTAAGCATCCATATTTTTTGGCAATTTCAACGACATCTTTAATTGGCTGTATAATACCTGTCTCATTATTTACCCACATTACAGACACCAATATTTTTTTATTATTTTTAACTAATTTTTTTATATATAATTCAAGAAAATTTAAATCCACAACACCATCTTGATTTACAGGAATAATGTGATCACTTTTAGAAGAGAACAACACTGCCGAGTGTTCTATAGAACTTACTATAATTGTATCAAAATTACTAAATAACAGATTAATAGCTTCTGTTGCAGAACCAGTAAAAATTATATTATTCTTGTTTGTATTAATTAACTCACTAATATTTGTCTTAGCAACATCAATTATATCTTTTCCTATTCTGCCATAATAATGGATTGATGATGCGTTCAATGGACCAACATTCATACAATCTATAAGAGATTTTTTCACTTCTTTTAAAAGTGGTACAGTTGCATTGTAGTCTAAATAAATATGTTTATTCACGATTAAAGTTTGACACCTAAAACATTAATTTTAAATTTTTTTCTTTATGGGTTTATTTGGTTTTTCTAAGGTCTTTATTTTTTTTTCTAAATTTTCTACTTTTTTAAGTAAATTTACTAATATTTTTTCTCTTGGATCAGTATCATTTGCTGATATTCCATAGGCTTTAAAAGATTCCTTTTTCTTTGATCTTGCAAATTCTCTCGCAGGCACTCCTGCTACAGTCACATTAGGCGGGACATCTCTTGATACCACAGAATTAGCTCCAATTCTTGCATTATCACCTACTTTTATTGCTCCTAGAATTTGAGCACCAGAGCCAATAATTACATTATTTCCTATTGTGGGATGTCTTTTTTGATTTCTTTGCAAATCACTTTCTATTGATGGCATGATTCCACCTAAAGTAACGCCTTGATAAATAGTTACGTTTTCTCCTATTTCTGTAGTTTCACCTATCACTATACCTAAACCATGATCCATAAAAAAATTACTACCTATTTTAGCTGCCGGATGTATTTCGATACCCGTGAAAATCCTAGCAAAATGCATAATCATCCTTCCAAGAAATTTTAGATTATATCTCCAAAAAATATTTCCAATCTTATAAAAAAGCATGACATGAAATGTTGGATATAAAAATACAACCCCTAGCCTGCTTGCAGCAGCTGGATCTCTTTCTATAATAGAGTCAATCTCGTTTATTAAATTTTTAAAAATCATAGTTCATACCATATACCTAGAATATTTTTATACTATATTCTAAATAAAAGTAATTTTAATTTGAAATTAAATTTTAAAGGTCACTTGATATTGACAGATCCTAATTTAGTAATTAATGGGAAAAATACTAATTTTTATCTTAATATCTTTAGAGTTTTATACAAACTTTATTTTATGATATAGATCATTAATTAATTTCTGGAGAAAATAAATGCCTGAGGTAATTCTAAATGGTCCACACGGAAGGATAGAGTGTAGATATCATTCTGGACAATCGCCTGATAGCCCAATTGCTTTGATATTACACCCTGAACCAAATAAAGGTGGAAGTATGAATAATAAAGTTTCTTATGGCATGTATCATGAGTTTAGAAATAGGGGTTTTTCAGTATTACGATTTAACTTTAGGGGTGTAGGAAGAAGTGAAGGTATATATGAAGGGGGTGAAGGTGAACTTGCTGATGCAGCTGCAGTTTTAGATTGGATACAATCGCAAAATATTCATTCTAGATACACATTCATTGCAGGATTTTCCTTTGGTTCTTGGGTTGGAATGCAATTAATGATGAGAAGACCAGAAATTGTAGGTTTTATTGCTGTATCACCTCCTGCTGATAAATTTGATTTTTCTTTTCTAGCACCATGCCCAGCATCAGGCCTTATAATTCATGGAGAAAATAATAAAAGAGTTCCGAGTGAAGTTATACAAAGACTTGTAGATAAAATTTCTATCCAAAAAGGTATAAAAATAGAAGTGGAGTTTATAAAAGAAGCAAATCATATGTTTTCTAACCATGATCAAGAATTATTAACTTCAATTAAAAAATACCTTAATAATGCTTTGGATCCTTCTGAATACATTGAATTTTGATATAGATAATTACGAGTACACATAATGAGAAAGATTAATAGCTCAGATTTTATTAATACTATGAATGAACGAGGTTTCATTCATCAAATTACTGACAAAGCAAATCTTCAAAAAGAAATGATCACCAAATCTACAGTAGGATATATAGGATTTGATTGTACTGCACCATCATTGCATGTTGGATCTCTAATTCAAATAATGATGTTGCGTTGGTTCCAAAAAACAGGAAACAAACCAATAGTACTTATGGGTGGGGGCACAACGAAAGTTGGAGATCCTTCGGGTAAAGATAGTGCACGACCACTACTTTCTTCGGAAAAAATACAATTCAATAAAGAAAATATTAAAATTATTTTTGAAAAATTTTTAAAATTTGGTGAATATGATAATGATGCTATTATGGTAGATAATGCAGATTGGCTAGAAAATTTGAATTATATATCATTTTTAAGAGATTATGGTTCATATTTTTCAGTTAACAAACTTATCAACTTAGAAAGTGTTAAACTTAGACTAGAAAGAGAACAAAATTTGTCTTTTTTAGAGTTTAATTATTCACTTCTTCAAGCTTTTGATTTTTTACAACTTTCTAAAAATTATAATTGTAAATTACAAATGGGTGGATCTGATCAATGGGGGAATATTGTAACAGGTATTGATTTGGTAAGAAAAGCCTCTTCAGAACAAGCATTTGGACTAACTTCTCCGCTTCTGACAACTAGTAGTGGATCAAAAATGGGCAAAACAGCTAATGGTGCTATTTGGTTAAATAATGATCAATTATCTGATTGGGATTTTTGGCAATATTGGAGGAATACCGAAGATTTGGATGTAATTAAATTCCTTAAATTATTTACTGAACTTCCCATTTCAGAAATAGATAAATTAGGAAAATTAAAGGGTGCTGAAATTAATGAGGCTAAAATAATTTTAGCAAATGAGGTTACAAGTTTATGTAGAGGTTCAGATGCAGCAGACAAAATTTCTTCGTCTTCCGCAAAATTATTTAATAAATCCGAAACAGATGAAACTTTGCCAAGTGTCGAAGTTAGTAATAGTGAAATAAGATTCATTGAAGCCTTGAAGATTCTTAATTTCTTAAACTCAAACGGAGAGGCAAGAAGACTAATTAGAGGTAATGGAGCGAAAATCAATGACATTGTTATAAATGACGAAAATTATATTTTGTCTAATAAAGATTTTGAAAATGGCAAAGTGAAAATTTCATATGGGAAAAAAAAACATGGTCTTCTCATTTTAAGTTAATTAATCTGCAGTCTTTTTCATAAAAAAATTATTATTATCGAGCCAATCCTCAGAAAATATTTCCCTTAAAATTCCTGGAGCAAACGACATTTTGTTCAATGTAATTTCTGGATTATTAATTGATCCTTTCATTTCAAATTGCCCTGCAAACAAACCTTCTTTTTTTAATCCCGTTAATAATTCACCTACAGCAGGTACAACACTTAGTATTTTTGATATTAACTTAATTGGAGCAACTGAACCTCTAATATTAATTGAATTTCTATCTATGTTTAAGCTACCTTTTGCTGCTACTCCAAGTGATTCACTAGTAAGGTAAAGCTTATCAAAGTAAAAATTTTTATTTTTAACCTCTAAATTTACCTCCCCTTTATCAAAAAAAACTCCTTCACCAATTATTATTGATCTAATTCCTGAAAAGCTTAAAACTGAAAGTGAATTAATTATTCCAGGTGCATCAATTAAACTAAAATTTTTTGATTCTATTCGCCCTTGATAATGATCATATTTATCATTCAAAAATTTTATATTAATTTTCATTTTCCCACTTTTTATTTTTTGCGTAAAACCTAGAGCGCTTAAAAGCTTACCCCCGTTAGAGGTATCAAATATTAGACTTGGAAAGTTATTGAATTGTTTTTGGAAATTAATTTTTGTCTCTGCTCCTCCAATCAAACCTATACCTTCTAATCTAGAAATTTTACTATCTGAGTATAAATCAAATTTACCATTATCAAGTAATGCTTCACCTTCTAATAATAATTTGCCATATGCTATAGACTTAAACAAAGAATCTTTTATTTCTCCTTTCAAACTTCCAATTAAAGATATTTTGGAATTTAATTTTATTAAATCTCCAGTTAAATCAAGAACTACATCTTGATTGAAATTAGTTTTACTTTTTAAATTTTTATTAAGACTGGATAAATCAATTTTTTTGCCAGATGCTCGTATTTTTAAATTATTACCATTTTTCAATATGATCATTCTATCTATATTTACGTCGGATGTTACTAAATTTTTGAATAAAAATTTATTTATATTTTTCTTATTAAACTGAACCAAACCTATTTTATAAGTTTTACTCTCAACGTTTAAATTTGTGTTTTTTAAAAAAGCAATTTTACCTTTAATCATTGATATTTCGGTCTCAATATAAGATGTTATATTTTTCTTTTTAATTAAATCTAGATAAGGGATTCTCAGATATGAGTTTTTTAAATTAGAATTCAATTTTAAATTAAAGTTTAAATTATTAAGATTACCTCTTAGAAAAAAATCTAAATTTATATCTCCTATTATTTCAATATCAAATTTACTTTTGATAAAATTGGATAACTCTGCGTTGTTTTTTAATTTTAAAGTACATTTTTTGACATTCATATTATTTATAGTTGTATCACTGATAATATATTGTACTTTTTTTTCTTTGATGTGTTCTGCTTTTTCTATGTCAAGCGTATCTTTACTAAACCTAACATTATGAAAAATATACTCTAATTCTGAGTTTTTAAAAAATTCTGCTTTGGAAATTAAAAAATCATTTTTATATAATCGACCACTTACTATTGCTTTATTAAATTTATATTGAATGTCTTTATTAACTAAAATGAATCCGTCATTTGCATTTAGATTTACATTAATAATATTATCATCAAGTTTTTGAGGTTTAAATTTAAAATCAACATTACCTGAAATGGTACTAAGTAATTTCTTAAAATCTTTATCATTATAGTCAAATCTAGTATTACTAAAATTTGATGTTCCAACAATTTCTTCAACAAGAAATTCTTCTAGTAAAGAAAATTTCAAATTTATTTTAAGATTTTTGAGGTTGCCTCCCCTAAAATTGTTAGAAATTTTATTCAAATTTAATTTGTAAGGGAAATGATCATGATTAAAAAATTCATTCAAATAGTTTTTAGTATCTTCAACTGAGATTTTTTGTAGTGAAAAATTTGAAGTGCCCTTTTGAGATATCAAGTCAATATCACCAGATGCAAATAAGTGGTCACCTATAATTACATTATTAAATTGTACCAAGTTTTTGTTCTTCTCCCAAGAAAACACCCCACTAAAATTAGTTTTTAAAATTTTTTCATTTTTATTATTTTCTAAAGTTAAAATAGACCTCTGAGATACAAAATTTATATTTTGTATACTAAAATTTTTTTTAGTTTTAATATTATAACTTCCATTTAATCCAAAATGTGAACTTGTTTTAAAAAATTTGAAATTTTCTTTTAACCAATAATCAAAAAAGAAATTTGAATTAAAATTATTTACCTTACCACTAAAGCTATTAAAGTCTTTATTCAAATTAGATCTAAGAGAAAATAGATTGTTTTTTCCTTTGTTACAATCCATATCTAAGTATCTAGATTTATTAATGCTTTTGGATATAGTAACATTTTCACAATTTATTTCTAAATTTTCTTTTTTCTGTGAATTTCTATCATTTATTAATAAAAGATTTATCTTTCCAATTACAATTTTGTTATCTAAAATATTCTGTAAATAAGATTGAGCTTGAAATTTATTTTTGTTAATTAATGAAAAAATTTTTACTAAAGGACCAAGTAATAATTTATCTTTTTGAATTCTTGCATTTAATGTTAAATCTCTAAATCTTATGTAACTAAATTGAAACTCGTTTTTATTTGCAAACACATTTGTTAAAAGTTTATCATAAGTTAACCCTAATTCTATTGAATCTATTTTTGACTTTCTTTTTTGTTTTAATGAATAAATATTAATATTTTTTAATTCAATTTTAGCAATATTTGGCCAATCAGGTTTCAAAATATTTAATGATTCTATATCAACATTTATGTTGTCGTCGTTTATTTTACTTGAAATGATATACTTAACCTTTTTATTTAAAAAAGTTTTTAAATTAAAAGACTCAACAATGAAATTTTGAGTTCTATCTGGGTAAATAAATAATGTCGAGATTGATCCAACTATAAAAAGACTGAATATAAAAAATGATGTAAAAAAAAATTTTTTCATTTTACCTTATCTCTCATAATTAAATGATAGTTGAATAATTATTTTCGTATAATATAACTTAATTACAAAATTAATTCTAATTATAAGAAAGATAGTTCATGTTAAAAATTAATGATAAAATTCCTAATTTTGAAATATTAACTGATAAGGCTGAATTTAAAGTTTCAAATCATCTTGGAAAAAAAATAGTTGTATTCTTTTTCCCTAGAGCCGATACTTCTGGCTGCACAGCAGAATCTATTGCATTTACAAATCTTCAAAAAAAATTTGAACTCTTAAATTGTATTGTTATTGGAATTTCAAAAGATAATATAAAAAAACAAGCTAAATTTAGAGAAAAATATAACCTAACTTGTGAGTTAGGTGCTGATTTTGAAAATAATGTTTGTGAACAGTTTGGAGTTTGGGTTGAAAAGTCCATGTATGGTAGGAAATACATGGGGATTCAAAGAGCAACTTTTTTGTGCGATGAAAAAGGTGTTATTACAAATGTTTGGGAGAAGGTAAAAGTACCTGGTCATGCTGATGAAGTGTTAGCTGCTGTTGAAAAATTGAGTATGTAATTCTCTATCTTTTCATACCCACTTTTAGCGCTAGAGCAGATTCAATAAAGACATCTATATCTCCATCCAATACTGATTGAGTGTTTCCTACCTCTACATTAGTTCGAAGATCTTTAACCATTTGATATGGATGAAGCACATAAGATCTAATTTGACTTCCCCACCCGATTTCACCCTTATCAACTTTATCTTGATTATTAGCTTCTTCTCTTTTTTTTAATTCTATTTCATATAATTTAGCTTTGAGCATTAACATTGCTTGAGCTTTATTTCGATGTTGTGACCTATCATTTTGGCATTGAACAACAGTATTAGTCGGCAAATGTGTTATTCTTATAGCTGAGTCCGTTTTATTTACATGCTGACCTCCTGCACCAGACGCTCTATATGTATCAATCCTTAGATCTTTATCTTCTAATTCTATATCTATATCGTTATTAATTTCGGGGTAAATCCATATTGAAGCAAAACTTGTATGCCTTCTTGAAGATGAGTCAAATGGAGAAATACGGACTAATCTGTGAACACCAGATTCTGTTTTTCCCCACCCATATGCATTGTAGCCCTCTACAAACAACGTGCAGGACTTTATGCCGGCTTCATCACCAGAGCTTTCTTCGATATAAGATACTTTAAAACCTCTCTTTTCAGACCATCTTGAATACATTCTTTGAAGCATTAGGGCCCAATCTTGAGCTTCAGTGCCTCCGGCTCCAGCATGTATTTCTATATAACAATTATTTGAATCAGCTTCACCTGATAACAAACTTTCTAGTTGGAGCTGATTACAAGTATTGACTAAACACTCTATTTGTTCGATAGTCTCTTCAATTAAACTATTATCGTTTTCATCTTCTGCTAATTTAATTAGTTCACATAAATTTTCTTTTTCTATTTCTACACACTTAATCTGATCAATAGTTTTTTCAAGTTTCTTCTTTTCTTTCATAATTGATTGAGCTTTTATTGTATCGTCCCAAAAATTCTGTGATACAACCAAATCATTAAATTCCCTGACACGATTTAGAGAATTTTCCCAATTAACATGTTTCTTTAAAATATCAATTGCATGATCAATATCATTAAATTTTATTTGTATCTCTGCTTGCATAAGTTAATTACCAAAAATTTTAATATAAAGGAGATAAATTTTTTTGAATGTTTTTAAAGTCTAATTTTTTCTTATCATAATTTAAATCTGGGAGTTGTCCAGGCTTGAAAGCCTCTAAAATAGATCCTTTTTGTTTGGAATTAACTTTAAATCCAGTTTTAGGACTTACCGATATCAGTTTTATACCGGAAGGTCTCCTAAAAGGTAAATCAGGTGTATTATCAAGTATTTTTTTCATAAAATCTTTAAATATTGGAGCAGCCACTGAACTACCAGTTTCCTTATAACCAAGAGGACGTGGATCATCGAAACCAACAAAAACACCAGCAACTAAATCACTTGAGAAACCAACAAACCAAGCATCAGTATTTGCATTTGTTGTTCCTGTTTTACCAGCTAAATTTCTTTCTAAAGAATTAATTACACTACCTGTTCCTCTAATTACTGCACCTTGCAACATTGAGACCATCTGATAGGCAGAAGAAGATGAGATGATTTTTTCTCTTGTATCTTTTGTTGCTAGAAGTGGGATAACAAGGGCATTAGATTTATCTCCATTACAAATTTTGCAATCTCTTTCATCATGTCGAAATATAGTAGTACCTCTTCTATCTTGAACACGATCAATTAATGTTGGTGTTATTTTTTTACCACCATTTACAATCATGCCATACGCATTAGTTAAACTCAGTAAATCAGTCTCACCTGCACCTAACGACATTGACAAATATGGTGGTAAATTTTCACTTATACCAAATTTCGCAGCATAATCTTGAATAACATTTTTATTTCTATTTCTATTATTATTTTGTTTTTTTGTGACGTAATTAACTATAAAATTAACATCAGAAATATCTTTGTTAAGCTTCTCTGCAATAATTTTATTTGTAAAACCTTTTTCAATATAATTTTTTACAATTTTTTCTTCTTCAATTAATTTGATAGCTAAACGAGCTGTCATTAAGTTTCTAGATTTTTCAATCCCCAATCTCATTGGACTTGGACCATAGAATTTCTTAGTGTAATTTGCAGGTTTCCATTTTTTACAATTAATACATTGATCATATGCTAATGCTGCATCTAGAATTAATTCTGTTGGTTTATAATTTCTCTCTAAACCTGCTAGATATACAAAAGGTTTGAAAGCAGATCCAGGTTGTCTTTTAGCTTGAGTTGCTCTATTAAATTCACTTTTTTGAAAATTATATCCCCCACTCATCGCCAAAACTCTTCCAGTATTAGGGTCTAAGGCAACTATGGCGCCATTTACTTCTGGTATTTGCGAAAGAGAATAGTATGTTAGGTTTTTTGTTTGGTTTTCTCTAACAATTACTATATCTCCATTAGAGATAAATTGTTCGAAATTTTTATATTTTGCTCCTAAGTGAATATTTAAACGGTTATTATCATCTTTTTTTATAGTCTGCGGTCTCAACCAAGAAGTATTTTTAAATTCTACTTTAATTTTTTCATCTTTATGAAGCATGACATCAATAAAATTTTTAGATACTTTAATTACAATTCCAGCGTATCTTTTTTTTGGGAGTTGTGTTTGTAAGTCTTGTAAATATTTAGATAATTCTTCGTTTGTAGAAGTTAACAAATCGTAATTACTAATTGGCCCCCTCCAACCTTGCCTTTTATCTAACTTTTCTAATCCTTCAATTAGTGCTTCTTCTGCTTTAATTTGAATAGATGGATCAAGTGTTGTTCTAACTGAGTATCCGTTTGTATATAATTTAGATCCAATTTTTTCATTTTTGATGAGTATTTTTCTTACTTCTTCCGCAAAATATGGAGCATATCCCTCATCTATCCCGCTAGATTTACGAATGTTGATTGATTTTTTACTCTCTATTTCTTTTGTTTCATCTTGAATAAATCTATTTTTACTCATTTGAGACAAAACCCAGTTTCGTCTTACAATAGCTTCTTTCTTTTTATATTTTGGATTATAATTGTTAGGAGCCTTTGGCAAAGCTGCTAAAAAAGCAGCTTCGGATAAATCAAGATTATCTAAACTTTTATCAAAATAATTTAAAGCCGCAGCAGCAACACCGTAGGATTTAAAACCTAAATAGATTTCATTTAGATACAGTTCTAGGATTTCATTTTTTGTGAATGCTCTCTCAATACGTATTGCTAAAATAGCTTCTTTAATTTTCCTCTCATATGATATTTCTGATGATAAAAGAAAGTTTTTTGCAACTTGTTGAGTAATTGTTGACGCGCCAATTAATCTTTTATTAGTACCAATATTTTTGACATTAGTTATTAATGCTCTAAGTGTGGCCCTCAGATCAATGCCAAAATGATTGTAAAAATCTTTGTCTTCTGCTGAAATAAAAGCATTAATAACTTTTTTAGGAATGACACTTATTGGAACAAAAACTCTTTTTTGAGTTGCATATTCTGCCAATAAAGCACCATTTCCAGCATGAATCCTTGTTACAACATTTGGATTATACTTTGACAATTCTTTATAATCTGGAAGATCTTTTCCAAAATACCATAAACCATAAAAGAATACAGCTATTCCAGACAGAATAAGTAAAAACATTAGTGTGATAAAATAAGAAAAAAGTTTCATTTTAAATTATTATTCAATAATTTTGACATTTTTTGGACAGGATTAATTATTATGATATTTTATATATTGATTATAAGAATTTTTTAAAAAATTCTCAATTCTCTTTATTTTCAAAATAATTTTCTATTGCAATTGCCAAACTTTTACTGAGTTCTTCTAAATATTTTGAATTTAGTAATCTTTTTTCTTCTTGCTTATTAGATAAGAAACCAATTTCAATTAATACCGATGGAATGTCATAAGATTTGAGAACCGTAAAACCGGCAAATCTATGACCACGATTTACTGCTAATTTTGTTTTTTCTAAATTAGATAAGATTTTTTTAGCTAAAAATGAGCTATCATTCATTGCCTCTCTTTGAAACATTTTAATCAAAGTACCATAAATCAATGGATCTTCAATTTTTTCATTATTATTTAAAATAATGTCAACTTCATTCTCCCTTTTAGCTAACAATAGAGCTTCTTTATCTGAAGCTTTGTCTGAAAGACTAAATACTGAAATTCCTTTTGCTTTTTTATTTTTACTTGAATCTGCGTGTATAGAAACAAAAATATCAGCTTTGCTTTGTTTAGCTAATAAAATTCTTTTTCTTAACGATAAATAAACATCTTTGTTTCGAGATAAAATTGGATTTATTTTTTTATTCTTTCGTAATGCTTTTGCCAATAAAATTGAAGTCTTTAAAGTTATATTTTTTTCTAATGAACCTAATTGACCTATCGCACCAGGATCTTTGCCACCATGGCCTGGATCTATAAAAACAACATAA